>JAKSMA010000062.1 GCA_024400895.1 Muribaculaceae bacterium
TCATAAATATTCCGAAATGTTCAGATTTGTTCAAACAACCCTACTTGCCGATGCAAAAATGAGAAAATATTTCCCCGAGGATGTCGTCGGTGGAGATTTCGCCAGTGATTTCGCCAAGATAGTGCATACATTCGCGTATGTCTTGGCTCACGAAGTCGCCGCTGATGCCGCTCTGCAAGCCTTCGATGCTGCGGCAGATGGCTTCGCCGGCACGCACGAGGGCTTCGTAATGGCGGGCATTAGTCACAATCACAGCCTCGTCGTCGGCCACTGATGGGAGCGCTGCCAAATCGATGATGGTCTGTTCGAGAGTTTCCATGTTTTGTCCGTCGCGTGCCGAAACGTAGATGGCCTTTGCATCAACATCTGCCGGAATTTGGGCTTTGATGGCACTGCTCACTGCAACTTGTGCTTCAGTGGTGACCGTGTCAATCTTGTTGATTACCACCAGCACTTTCTTGCCGTTGCAGCGTGGGAGAATTTGATTGCTGAATGCTGCAATTTCCTCTGCTCCTTCGCCCGGGTCAACCACCCAAAGCACGAGTTGCGCCTCGTCGAGTTTCTTGAACGAGCGTTCGATGCCCATGTTTTCAATCACATCGCCCGATTCGCGGATGCCCGCAGTGTCGATGAAGCGGAAAAGCGTTCCGCCGAGGGTGATGGTGTCTTCAATTACATCGCGAGTGGTGCCCTTGATGTCGCTCACCAGCGCACGGTCGTCGCCCAGTAACGCATTGAGCAGGGTGGATTTTCCCGCATTGGTGTGTCCCACAATGGCCGCGGGCAGACCATTCTTGATGGCATTGCCAGCGTTGTAGGAGTCAGCCAAACTATAAATCACCTTCTTGATGTCGGTTGCCAGAGCAATGAGGCGTTCGCGGTCGGCGAAGTTCACCTCTTCCTCGCTGAAGTCGAGTTCAAGTTCAATCAATGAAACGAATTGCAGCAACTGTGCACGCAGACTGGTGAGCCTGCGGCTGAAAGCGCCACGCATCTGGTTCATAGCCACGCGGTGCGATGCTCGTGACGACGAGGCAATCACATCGGCAATGGCTTCGGCCTGCGAGAGGTCGAGGCGTCCGTTGCCGAATGCGCGTTGCGTGAATTCGCCGCCCGTAGCCGAGCGAGCTCCAGCGTCGATAAGTGTGTTTACCACTTGCTGCTGAATCCATATCGAACCATGGCAGGCGATTTCAATCACATCTTCGCCAGTGAAAGAATGCGGCCCGCGAAACAGCGTGAGCACCACTTCGTCGAGCAATTCTCCATTGCTGTCGAGCAGGTGGCCAAAGTGGGCGGTGTGACTTTTTATTTCGCTGATAGCCGCACCTTTCCATCGTTTCGCCACAATCGACAAAGCGTCTTCGCCGCTCACTCTCACCACAGCGATGCCCCCCATTCCGTGAGGGGTGCTGATGGCCACAATTGTATCGTTGTTAATCGTCATGTTTTCAGAAATCGTTAAAAGTCCACCTTGCCGTCAACCCACATTTGCACATCGGTTTTCGCTTCCATCTTGTTCTCCAACTTATCGTCGACCGATGAGAAGAAGTCGAGCCCCGTCATGCGTTCAATGTAGTCAACGCTCACCACATGCTTCGTATATGAGCCCGTGATTTTTTCATTATTAAAGATGAAGCCGATAGCGCGACCTTGATTCGGAGCATAAACCACCTTGTAGAAGGCACCCGGCACCGAAATGTCGTTGTTTTGGCCAATCTTCTTCATATTGTTTTTCAGCACCGGACCTGCAGCCACAATCACACGCTTGTCGCGCTTCGCCCAATAGTGCACCGCATTTTCAAGCTGTCGCCAGCATCCATCGTTCAACGCGTGGATTTGCGGACACATATTCGTCATGTAGAAGCACTCCGCCATGGCCGTCTTGTCCCACTTCATGTCATTGGCAGGCACCATGTGACCGCGGTCGTAGCCCGAGCCCTTGTATTCCCACCATTCCGGACTGTCGGCACAGAGAGGGTCGGCGTTGAAATTGTAGTTTTTACGCTTCTCCGCCCCAGGAGCATCGCATTGCGCCACTTCGGTAGCCGAGAGTTCATAGATGATGCAGTTAGGAATGCGGTGCTGCTTATTGAAATAGCACACATAAGCCATATGGTTAATGCGCTGATTGGCAATGTTCGACGGTACCTTCACCAGCAGCAGCGGATTCTTGTTGGTAGGCGTAAGGTCCCCCACAGGGCTCGTCTTTTTGACCCCATTTTTCGTCTTCGCCTTACCGCCGTTATCTTCCACCGTCGTCTTCCCAATCGAAGGATGAGTGGTTTTCGTGCGTCGTGCATGCCCATTCATCGCAAAATACACAATGCCCCCCATCAGCGCCAAAGCAATAATCAAAAATGTATATGTTTCCTTCTTCATAATTCAATATAATATAATAATTTTATGGCTAAAGGGGACGGTTCTTTTTAGCCATTTTTTGATGATAAGATATCGTTGAATACCCAATCCCCAAAAGTCTTGCAATTTGGTTCTTCTTCATCCCCATCGACAATGCCTCTAAAATCACCTTCTTGCGTTGATCTGTTGGAAGCGTATTGAAAGGTTCGTTTTCGCAAAGTTCATGCAGTGCAGCAAGGGCTTCTCTATCGGTCATGCTGTTTCTGTCAAGCGGAGTTTTTGAAATCCCTGGATGGCAATATTCTTGCACTAATTCACAAATCTCTTCCCAATTCAAGTCGCAGAAAGGCAATTCATGTGAGCAAATGCGCTCTGTTTTGTTGTTTTGTGTATATTCGCCCCAACTGCTCCATTGCCATTCGTCGAGCGATTGAGCAATATGTGCCTCGATGGGGTTGAAGTGAATGTAGCGGAGCAACTGAACAAAATATTTGGTGTTGCACACAGGCTCACTGCGGAAGCGGTCTTGGAACAGTGGTCCCATTCGTTCGTGTTGTTTGTTGAAATAGTTCACATAAGCAACCCCAATTCGCTTCATGACCGTCCCGATGTCATCGCTACCCTCCGAAATAAGGAGGTGTACATGGTTGTCCATCAGGCAATAAGCGTGGATGTGGCAATACGGAGGAAGGGGCTCTTCTTGCCCATTAGTTGGAGCAACAACAGAATTGAGGATTTTTAGGAACTTTCTCTTGTCGATGTCGCTGAGGAATATATCGTTGTGGTTGATGCCTCGAAGCATCACATGATAAACTCCAGTGGGGCTTTGTTGTCTACTTTTGCGTGGCATATTCAAATAGTTTGGGCTTTTCTATCGCAAAAATAAGAACTTTTAGGGAGAAAACAAAGAAAATCCGCTAAAAAATGGCTAAAAAGAACCGTCCCCTTTAGCCAATATTGGTTTTTTAGAAGTGGAACCAGGGGGCGGTGTTGGAGGTGGACTCGAGGCGGGATTGCTCGGCTTCGGGGAGGGTGTGGAAGAAGTCGATGCCGGTGAGGCGCTCTATTTCGTCGATGCTTACGGCATATTGGGCGTAGTGCTTGTCGGCGTTTTCGTTGGGCATTACGAAGGCGATGGCGCGCGATGGCTGGGCGTGGGGGGCGAACACTACTTTAAAGAAATGCTTCGGGACGGCTATCTTGTTGGCGTTGCCGATGGTGGACATCTGCTTGGTGAGCACTGGGCCGGTAATCACCACGAGCATGCTGTCGCGCTGGCCCCATTCTCTCACTTTTTCCTCCAACTTGCGCCATGAGCCGGTGTTCAGTTGTCTGCGCTGTGGGCAGATGTTGAGCATGGCATACGACCCTTCCAGTGCCACGGCGTCCCATTTCATGTCGGCAGCGGGTGCCATGTGCCCGCGCTGGTAGCCGCTTTTGGCATACTCCAGTGGCATGGCGCATCCGTCCACCGATTCGTCGTTGTAGAAAGTGCCGTCGTATGTCGCCTTTCCTCCAATGTGGTCGCGTGTGAGGGTGTAGACCACATAGTTGGGCACATGGTGGGCACTGTTGAAATGCACTGTGAAACCGATGAAGTCCACTTCTTCGTCGGGGATTCCGGCGGGCAACTTCGGCGCGCATATCTCCTTCAGCAGACGCTCGTTGATGGCGATGCCTTCTTGCTTGAGGCAATGGCGCTTGACAATGACGGCAATGAGAAGTCCCACCACCAAACTGCCCCAAAAGCCTGAAAGTAGATGCAACTTCCAGTGCCGTGAGGCCCGTGTTTTACGTTTTTTACGAATTGCCATGTTACAAATGCCACCTTTTGACCACAAAAATACAAAAATTATTATTACCTTTGTTCACTAATAATACTTATAATAACAATAAACTGCCCACGCCACACCAATGGCGATGGCTTAAAAACATAATCACAGCATGAAATTAGTAGATAGATTTCTCCAGTATGTGAAGTACGACACTCAAAGTGACGAACTTACCAACCTTACCCCATCCACCCCAGGTCAGATGGTGTTTGCACAACAACTCAAAAAGGAACTCAAGGGCATGGGCTTGAGCGACATCTCGCTTGACGACAACGGTTATTTGATGGCAACTCTTCCTTCAAACACCGACAAGAAAGTGCCTACCATCGGTTTTATCGCTCACCTCGACACTGCTCCCGACATGAGCGGCCATGGCGTGAAACCACGCGTGGTGAAATATGAAGGTGGCAAGGTGGTGCTCAACGAAGAACAAGGCATCGTGCTCGATCCTGAACAATTCCCTGAAATGAACGATTTCGTGGGTCAAGACCTCGTGGTTACCGACGGTACAACCCTTCTTGGTGCCGACGACAAGGCTGGTATCGCCGAAATCATCAGCGCTATTGAATTCTTCCAGGCTCACCCTGAAATCAAGCACGGCGACATCCGCATCGCTTTCAACCCAGATGAAGAAATCGGTATGGGTGCTCATCACTTCGATGTTGAAAAATTCGGCGCCGACTGGGCTTACACAATGGACGGCGGCTATCCTGGCGAACTTGAATACGAAAACTTCAACGCTGCATCAGCAAAAATCACTTTCACTGGTTTGAACGTGCACCCAGGTATGGCTAAGCACAAAATGCTCAGCTCTATCCGCGTGGCCAATCAGTTTGCAGTGATGATTCCTCGTTGGGAAACTCCTGAACACACCGAAGGCTATGAAGGTTTCTATCACCTCGTAGGTTTCGAGGGCTCTGTTGAAAAGACTGTGCTCACCTACATTGTTCGCGACCACGACCGTGCACGTTTCGAAAGCCGCAAGCGCGAACTCGAACACCTCTGCCGCAAGGTGAATAGCGAATTCCCTAACTGCGCTTCTTGCGAAATCAAGGACCAATACTACAACATGCGTGAAAAGATTGAGCCAGTGATGCACATCGTGGAAGTGGCTGAGAAGGCTATGAAGAATGCCGATGTGGCTCCTATCGTGCAACCAATCCGTGGCGGTACCGATGGCGCTCAACTCTCGTTCAAGGGTCTTCCTTGTCCTAACATCTTCGCTGGTGGCATGAACATGCACGGCCGCTACGAATATGTTTCGGTTCAAGCAATGGAAAAGGCTATGCAAACCATCGTTGAAATCTGCAAAATCGTTGAAGCAGAAGCATAAGCGATAGCGAGGCATAATCCAGATAATACAAAAGCAAGGTGCGAATCACAGAAGATTTTGCGCCTTGCTTCTTTTTTTTCGTGTATTCGTTTGCAAATTTCCGCAAGTTTTGAGAACTTTGTTAGGTAAATTTGTATATCAACTAAATCTTTCAGATGAAACTATGAACAGCGATAAGGTTTTTGAAATTTTCAGCCAACTGAATAAGATTCCTCGTGCATCGCACCACGAGGAGAAAGTAGCCGACTTTTTGTGCCAGTTTGCCCAAAATTTGGGCCTTGAATATGAACGCGATGCAGAAAATTGCGTCGTGATTCGCAAACCCGCCACTCCCGGCCACGAAAACGCCGAGCCAGTGGTGTTGCTCAACCACATGGATATGGTGGCAGTGGGCGATGGCTCTCGTCCGTTCAATCCGCTCACCGATGGCATAGAAGCCTATGTGGAAGACGGGTGGATGAAGGCTCGTGGCACTTCGCTTGGCGCCGACAATGGCGTGGGGTTGAGTATGGCACTCGCTGTGCTTGCGTCAGATGATGTGGAGCATGGACCACTTGAAGTGCTCACCACCACCAACGAAGAAGACGGCATGAGTGGTGCATCGCAGCTCTCTACCGATTTTGTGCATGGGCGCAAGGTCATCAACCTTGATAGCGAGGATTACGACACCATCACCGTGGGTGCTGCAGGCGCATATCTGCAGGTGGCTTCGTTCCCCGTGAATCATGTGGCAGCTCCCGAAGGCCATTCCTTCTATCGCGTGGAAATCGCAGGTGGATTGGGCGGTCATTCTGGCGTTGACATCAACAAAGGCCGTATCAATGCCAATCAGGAAATATGCAATGCGCTGTCGGCATTTGCCGATGTTGTGGTTGCCGAAATCAATGGCGGCGTGGCCAACGCTTCAATTCCTGGCCAGTGTGCTGCGGTAGTGGGCGTGAAGCAAGAAAACGCCGCTGAATTTGTGGCACATATGGAAAATTGCTTGGCCCAACTGAAAGGCAAATATCCTGAAGAGCCACACATCACCACTTCGGTAACACCTGTTGAAACTCCTGCCACAGTGCTTGACGGCTGTGCAGCAATGGCTGTCGTTCCAGAATTGCCTTGCAATATGATTCGTATGCACGAGGTGCTGGAAGGTACAGTGATGACCAGCAACAATATCGGCATGATTGTGACCACCGACAGTGCCGTTACGGTTTCATGCCACACGCGCAGTTTCAGCGACGAAGAAATGGTGCAGACAGCCGAAGGCATCACTGCCAAATTCGTGGCTGCAGGCGCGAAGGTGGAAGTGCTGATGAACACTCCGGGATGGCAAGAAAACCAAGACTCCGACTATATGCATCTTGTGGACAGCACCTTCGTGGATGTGCTTGGATTCTCGCCCCGAAAAGTGGCCATGCACTTCGTGCTTGAAGCCGGTTATTATGTTCAGAAATATCCTGGCATTGAAATCGCTTGCATTGGTCCTCGCATTATAGAGCCACACTCCACCAAAGAGCGCATCGAGCTCTCCACTGTCGACGACATTTGGCGTGTGCTCATCGCCCTCCTTCATCGCATGGCATAATTCCTTCATTCATATAACAAAAAAATGGCTAAAAAGAACCGTCCCCTTTAGCCATTTTTTTTGTTTATGAGATTGATTCTGAAGCTATTGTTGGTTTCTTTGTGATGTAAAGAATTGTTCGCGTTGCACGGCGTCGCAGAATGTGGCGATGTCGTAGGTGTCTTCGTCGAGTTGCTCCACATGTTTCAAACGCTTGAGGCAGAATCGGTGCATCCACACACTGAAGGCGATGACTGGGATGAAGCTCAATAGCGACAGCAACTCGTCTTCTGCGCCCACCATGAGGATGGCGTCGTACACACCATGGGCGAGCACCGGTGCCACCCAGATGAGCGACTTGTATTTCTGGAAGCGGCGTGGGTGGAAATGCACGAGCGAATAGAAGAAGCCCATCAGCACGGCGAAGATGTAGTGTCCTGGCACAGCAAGCAGGCTGCGTGTGATGGCTGTCATTCCCCATCCGTCTTCGCTTTGGAAGAGATACAAAATGTTCTCCAGCCCAGCGAATCCCATACCGATGCACACCGCATACACGATGCCGTCCATCGATTCGTTGAAGTCGTCGCAGTTGCGAAGCATGAGCCAAAGCATGAGCAGTTTCACCGATTCCTCGGGAATGGCTGCACCCACAAATGCTTCAAACACGCCTCTGATGAATGGCAACTGTGTGAGTATGCCGAAGTCGGTGCTTATGATGATACCCTCAAGTCCCATGGCCAATGGCACGGCCAAAAATGCCGAAAACACGCCATAAATCACGCCTTGCGCGATGCGACTCATAGGCTCGGGATGCTTGCGGTCGCGATATCTCACATAACAGATAAGTAGAAAGGCTGGCAGAATGCCGCAGATGAGCATGATGAGTGTTTCCATAACTATTGAATAATTTCTGATTTAAGTTGGTTGATTTTAATTTGAGCCACTGGGGCCACATTGAGCCATGCGGCAGCGTTGGTCACGCCCATCACTTCAAGCGGTGTCACCACTCCATCGGCTTTTGCCACAAGAATGAGGTAGTCCACCACCAGCAGTCGCTCTTCCACCGAGGTGTAGGATGTGATGTCGCGGGCACATTCTTCAATTTTCGTAGCCCACATGACGGGGTCGTAGTTTCGTTGCTCGTTGAGAATTCTGCCCAGAAGCATGTTGCATTTTTGGGCTTTTTCTGCTCCGAAATAGTTGTTCACGAAGTTGCCCACATAAGTGTATTTTCTCATTCCGCTATCCACATCCACATTGATGATATAAGCGGAAAGCGCCATCAGTTGCAACAAGAAATTGTTGCGCTCCCCAATCAGAAGCGTCGACTGGCGCTCAATGTCGTTGATGATATTGTCGATTTTACCCATATTTAATTCCTTTATTTGTTTGTGCTGCCAGCGTGGAACGGCTCCATGAGGCTGAGGTACCAGTCGGAGCGTGTGCCGTCGGCATTGCGCATGCAGTGCGTGTGTTCGTTGCGTGTGGTGGATTCACCTTTCTTAAACACCAGCACAAAGCGTTTTGCAGCCTTCGTTGGCAGAGTTTTGATGTTGTAGATATCTTGTAGCCAAAAGCCTCTCAAATAGCATTCGGCACAGAAGTCGGAGAGCACTTCGCCTGGTATGCATACCGAAAACACCCCCTCGTCGCCCAGCATGGCATAAGCACCTTCGGCCAATACACCGAATGGCAGGCTCGAACTGTGGCGTGCGCGGGTGCGGCTGTCGTCGGGACATTCCAGACTCTTGTCGAAGTAGGGCGGATTGCACACCACGCAGTCGTAGGCTCCAAGCGCGCCTTCCGCCTTGCGTTGGGCGAAAAAGTCTTGGAAAGATGCGTGCACCAGTGTGAGTCGTTCGCTCCAAGGCGATGCGGCGAAGTTGGCGGCAGCATCGATAATGGCGTTGTCGTCAATCTCCACAGCAGTGATTGTGGCTTCGGGGCAGCGTTGGGCAAGCATCAGCGAAATGATGCCAGTGCCAGTGCCGATGTCGAGGATTCGTGTGCCACCAGCACAGAGGGTGCCCAGCAAGTCGCTGTCCGTACCCACTTTCATGGCTGCATGTCGCTGGTCGATGGTGAATTGCTTGAATTCAAAAAAGTCTTTTCTTCGCATTGTTATGTGTTGTCCGCGTTCTCTTTTTGGCAAAGTTACAACATTTCTCGACAAATTGCGTATCTTTGTGGTAGTAAAAAATATAACTGCAATGAACAAACTCGAATATAAGCGTAAAAATGAGCAGTGGCTTGAAGCCAAAGCAAAGGAAGATGGCGTGAATTCACTTCCTCGCGGCATATTATATAAGGTGCTCGAAAGTGGCGACCCCAACGGTAAAATGCCCAATCTCAGCAATGTGGTAGTGGCGCACTACACCGGCCGCACCATTGATGGCAGAGAATTTGATAACAGTTATGGCGGTGCGCCATTGGCCATTCGCCTTCGTGAACTCATAGAAGGGTGGATTATCGCCCTCCAACACATGCATGTGGGCGACAAGTGGGAACTCTACATCCCCGCCGAAATGGGCTATGGTAAGTTCTCCCAGCCCGGCATCCCAGCCTTCTCCACCCTCATTTTCCAAATCGAGCTGATAGGAATCGGCTAATATCCCTCAGAGAGTTCATCGCCCTCCGAGAGTCTAATTTCTAACATCTAACATCTAACATCTAACATCTAACATCTAACATCTAATCTCTAACATCTATCATCTAATTTCTAACATCTCTCCAATGATAGAAAATGTAATATATAGCGCCCTCGGGCTTTGTGGAGCCACGGTGATTGGCTCTGTGATAGGCTTCGCCTTCAAAGAATTGCCCCACAAGTGGAACGATACTGTGCTCGGTTATTGTGCCGGCATAATGATGGCCGCATCGGTGCTCGGACTTCTCCTTCCTGCTGCCGATATGGCTGGCGATGGATGGGGTGTAGCGTGGGTCGTGGTCGGTGGCATGATAGGGGCGTTGTTCCTCAATGTGCTCGACTTCGTCACTCCGCACCTCCACCACATCACAGGTCTTGAGCAAGAACAGCATACCAACAATTCCACCCTCAACCATGTCCTTCTATTCGTGATGGCCATAGCCATTCACAAATTGCCCGAAGGCATGGCGGCGGGTGTGGGTTTCAACGGCGAGAATGTGGGCAATGCATGGACCGTGACAGCCGGTATCGCTCTGCAGAATGTGCCTGAAGGAATGGTGGTGATATCGCCATTGCTTGTGGCTGGCGTGAGCCGTATGCGCACCTTCTTCATTTCTTTGGCCATTGGTCTGCTTGAAATTGTGGGCGTGCTCATCGGTTTCTTTGCAGGCGGCATCTCGCAAGTGTTATTGCCTGTGATGCTGGCTTTTGCTGGCGGTGCGATGCTTTATGTGGTCAGCGACGAAATGATACCCGAAACCCACATCCACGGCTACCAGAAGCAAGCCACCTACGCCTTGATGCTCGGCTTCTTCACCCTGTTGGTTCTTGAACGCGTATTGTAAACACTGTGATGGAGAAATACAGAAAAATATTATTGACGGCGGTTATCTTTGTGCTGATGGGATTGATTGCATCGGCGAAAGGATTCGTGACCGTGAGTGATGGCCGGTTTGTCCTTGATGGCAAACCTTATAAATATGTAGGCACCAATATGTGGCAAGCCACAATTATGGCATCGGAAGGAAGAGGCGGCAATCGCGCCAAGTTGCTGCGCGAACTCGACCATTTGAAGCGCATGGGCATCAACAATATCCGCATCTTGGTGGGCGCAGAAGGCCCAGAGGGACTTGGTTCGCATATCAAACCTGTGTTGCAAACAGCCCCTGGTGTGTACAACGACACCATTTTGCGTGGCCTTGACTTCCTGCTTGTGGAGATGGAGAAGCGCGATTTGCGAGGCGTGTGCTATCTCACCAATTCATGGGAATGGAGTGGGGGATATTCGGCGTATCTGCAGTGGGCAGGCTTCGGCGATGCCAAGATTCCAAGAGTCGATGGCTACGACGCCTATGTCGACTATGTGAAGCATTTCGTGTCGAGTGATTCGGCGAAAGCAATGTATTATCGCCACATCCGCCGCATTGTGGGGCGCACCAATTCCATCACGGGCAAGCCCTATAGCG
>JAKSMA010000063.1 GCA_024400895.1 Muribaculaceae bacterium
CCATCAAGAAAAAAATAAACAATTCAGCCCTGAGTGCTGCAGAACTTCAGGGCTGAATTGCACTTTATATAATAGGGAAGTGATATTAGTCTTTGATTTCGTTGAGGGCCTTGCCGAGCATTTGGAGTTGGGCTTTTACGCCTTTGAGGCGCTCAATTACCTCGAATCGCTTCGACACACCGTCGCGATTGCGGCGAATCATGGCTTGGGCAGCATCGAGCTTTAGCCCTTTCTCTTTCACCAGAAAGTGAATCATCTTAATGGTTTCGATGTCTTTGGGTGTATAGAGGCGGGTGTTTTTTGCATTGCGTGTGGGCTTGATGATGGTGAATTCCTTCTCCCAGAATCGCAGTGTGGATGCTGGGATGCCAAGTATGTCGGCCACGTCGCCGATGCGGTAAAATCGTTTGTTCAATTCTTCCATGCCAAAACTCGTTTAGTTTTGCTACCGCGCACTTGCATAAATTGCAATTTCGCAGTAACTTTGCATATTAATTTGGGTGTAAAGTTATGAAATTACTTTTTATTACCCAATTATTCCTCAGAAAAAATAATTATTACAATATACAAGAATGTTGACAGCAAAAGAAATTAGAGAATCGTTCAAAACCTTTTTCGAGGGCAAAGGCCACCAAATCGTGCCTTCTGCTCCAATGGTTGTCAAGGACGACCCGACATTGATGTTTACCAATGCCGGCATGAACCAGTTCAAGGATATTATTTTGGGCCATAAAGACCCTCAGTGGCGTCGCGCAACTGATAGTCAGAAGTGCCTCCGTGTGAGCGGTAAGCACAACGACTTGGAAGAAGTGGGCCACGACACCTACCACCACACCATGTTTGAAATGCTTGGCAACTGGTCGTTTGGCGACTATTTCAAGCACGAAGCCATCGACTGGGCGTGGGAATTTTTGGTAGATGTGTTGAAAATCGACCCTAAGAACCTCTATGCTACCGTCTTTGAAGGCTATGCTCCAGAGGGATTGGAACGCGACAACGAAGCGGCATCTTTTTGGGAAGCACACCTTCCTAAAGACCATATCATCAACGGTAACAAGCACGACAACTTCTGGGAAATGGGCGACACAGGTCCATGCGGTCCTTCAAGCGAAATCCACATCGACTTGCGCGATGAAGCAGAAAAGGCTAAAGTGCCTGGCGCCGAACTCGTGAACAAGGACAACCCATTGGTGATTGAAATCTGGAACCTCGTGTTCATGCAATACGATCGCCACGCCGATGGGTCGCTCCACCCACTTCCAGCAAAGGTGATTGATACAGGTATGGGCTTCGAACGCTTGTGTATGGTGATGCAAGGCACTAAGAGTAACTACGACACCGACGTGTTCCAACCAATGATTAAGACCATTGGCAACCTTGCAGGTGTGAAGTATGGCGATTCTGCCGACAAGGATGTGGCTATGCGTGTAATCGCCGACCACGTTCGCGCCATCGCATTCTCTATCGCTGATGGCCAGTTGCCAAGCAATGCCAAGGCTGGCTATGTGATTCGTCGCATCTTGCGCCGTGCTGTTCGTTACGGCTTCACATTCCTCAACCTCAAGGAGGCATTCATGTATCGCCTGGTGGACACCCTTATCGAATCGATGGGCGCCGCTTACCCAGAACTTCCTGCACAGGCCGACCTTATTAAGCATGTGATTAAGGAAGAGGAAGATTCATTCCTACGCACCCTTGCCACCGGTATCAAGATGATTGAAGGCATCATCGAAGAAACCAAAAAGGCTGGCAAGAACCAGATTCAAGGTGTGCAGGCATTCACCCTCTACGACACCTACGGATTCCCTCTCGACCTCACTGAACTCATCCTTAAGGAAAACGGCATGACCGTGAGCGAAGAGGAATTCAACGCCGAAATGGCTAAGCAGAAGGCTCGTGCTCGCAATGCCGCTCAAACCGAAACCACCGACTGGGTCAACCTCCGCGAAGGCAACACCGAATTTGTGGGCTACGATATGATGGAATGCGACACCGAAATTCTGCGTTATCGCAAAGTGACTCAAAAGAGTTCTTCATACTATCAACTGGTGCTCTCTCGCACACCTTTCTATGCCGAAATGGGTGGTCAGGTAGGCGACAAGGGTACGCTCACTGCTGGCGACGATGTGGTAGAAGTGACCGCTACCAAGCGTGAAAACAATCTGCCTGTGCACATCGTGAAAAAACTTCCTGCTGATGTCAACGCCACTTTCAAGGCTGTTATCAACAAGGATGCACGAATGGCTATATCATGCAACCACACCGCCACTCACTTGCTCCACGCTGCTCTCCGTCAGGTGCTCGGCACCCATGTTGAGCAAAAAGGCTCAATGGTGGATGCCTCAATGCTCCGCTTCGACTTCTCTCACTTCAAGAAACTCACACTTGAAGAAATCCGTAAGGTGGAGAAGGTGGCCAACCAAATGATTCGCCGCGCAACTCCTCTCGAAGAGCATCGCAATATGCCAATCGCAGAGGCCAAGGCTCTTGGAGCAATGGCACTCTTTGGCGAAAAGTATGGCGACAAAGTGCGTGTGGTTAAATACGGCGATTCTGTAGAACTCTGTGGTGGTACACACGTGCCCAACACCGGTAACATCGGTTTCGTGAAGATTCTCAGCGAAAGCAGTATCGCAGCCGGCATCCGCCGCATCGAGGCCTTCACAGGCTATGCTGCTGAATGCTACACTTGGGATTTGGAAGATGTGATGCTCAGCCTGCGTCAATTGCTCAACAATGCTCCTGATGTGGTTTCTGCTGTGGCTAAGTCGCTCAACGAGAACAACTCATTGCAGAAGCAAGTGGATGCTTATGTAATGGAATCTGCAAAGCTTGTACGCAATGATTCTTACAAGAATGCTTCAGATATTTCTGGCATCCGTGTTCTCAAGATTTATGGTTACATGGACCCAGAGGTTGTGAAGAGCGCTGTACACATGGTGAAGTCGGATGCTCCTGAAAACACCATCCTTCTCGCTGCCACACGCCTCCAAGGCAAGCCAATGCTCACCATCTACATCAGCGACGACTTGGTGAAGAAGGGCTTCCACGCAGGTAAGATGGTGCGTGAGGCAGCCAAGGCCATCCAAGGTGGTGGTGGCGGTCAGCCCGGATTTGCTCAAGCTGGTGGCAAGAACGAAGAAGGCATCAGCATGGCAATGGAAAAGATGGAACAACTTGTTGCTGCAGAAGCATAAGCGAAAAAATCATTATCCTACAATATTTCAGCAGCCGAACCGATAGCGTTTGGCTGTTGTTTTTTATTGAATAGGGTGTGTAGCCCCAACTTGTGACCATGGAAATCGGAAGATACAGCTGCCGAAAAGTATGGCTAATTGCGAAGATTCGTTGTAAAAAAAGGACTGTTCGCTTTTAGAATGGGAGGAAAAGTGGTCAAAATTGCAGTGATTTTTGGCATTGTGGCGGAAAAATGGTATCTTTGTTGAGTTTTTCAAAAAATAGAGTATTAAGTTTTTTTAGATTTAATTTTTAGAACTATGAAAAAGATTATTCTGTTAGCAATCGCTGCTCTTGGTTTTACCGCAGCGCAAGCTCAAGTTACCTTGGAAGGTTCTAAGGCAGCTGACAACATTTCTTTCACACTTAAGGGTGGCGCAGTATCTCCATTCCAACACTATGCATTCTTCAAGAACGCTCGTGGCATGTTTGGTGCTGAACTCCGCAAGCAAGTCACTCCAGTACTCGGTTTGGGTGTTGAAGGTGAATGGACAATCAATACATCAAGCTGGGGTAAGGCTCCTGCAAATGTATGGCAATCAGCCCTCGGCGTTAAGAGCAAAAACATGCTCGACCACCAATTCGTTGGCGGTTTCGCTGCTATCAACCTCTCTAACCTCTTCGGCGGCTACAAGGGAGCTCCTCGCGCAGTGGAAGTAGAAGCTGTTGCTGGTGCTGGTTGGCTTCACGCTTATCAAGCTGGTGCTGACGTAACCGACGAAAATTCTTGGTACACTAAGTATGGTGTTAACTTCAACTTCAACCTCGGTGAAAGCAAAGCTTGGACTATTTCTTTGAAGCCTGCTGTTCTCTGGGACATGAACGGAGATGTTAAGAAAGTTGTCCGTAAGGAACATGGTGGTCTCAATGGTCAAGAAAGCCGCTACAACGCAAACAACGCTGTCGTTGAATTGCAAGCTGGTGTTACTTACCACTTCCAAAACCACAACGGCGCTCGTTACTTCACTGTATGCCCTAAGCAATACACTCAAGCTGACGTAGACGCTCTCAATGGTCAAATCAACGCTCTCCGCAACAACCTCAACAACGCTCAAGCTGACCTCGACGCTTGCAACGCTCGCGCTGCTCAACTCGCTCGCGACCTCGAAGCTTGCAAGGCTCAAAAGAACAAAGTTACTGAAGTAGTTAAGGTTAAAGAAACTGAAGTAAAGAGCGCTTCTCTCGAAACTAACGTATTCTTCCAACAAGGTAAGAGCACTATCGAACGCGCTCAACAACCTAACGTAGAACGCGTTGCTACATTCTTGAAGAACCACCCAGAAGCAACTGTTGAAATCAAGGGTTACGCTTCTCCAGAAGGTCCTCAAGATCTTAACATCCGCCTCGCTAACAACCGCGCAGCTGCTGTAAAGGATATGCTCGTTAAGACTTACAAGGTGAGCGCAAGCCGCATTAAGGCTGAAGGTCAAGGTATCGGCGACATGTTCTCTGAACCTGACTGGAACCGCGTTTCTGTTTGCTACATCAACACTAACGAAAAATAATCATCTCTCGGATTTTTCGAAAACCGTAACTGATTAAATATATCGGCTCCCTGCACATCACGTGTGGGGAGCATTTTTTGTGTATCACCGAAATAATTGCTACTTTTGCATCTAATTATAAATAATGTGACGATATGAGCTTAATCGACGACAAAAATATAATCAATGAGCTGGTCGACGAAACCGCAGTGCTCGTGGGTTTGATTACGCCTCAGCAAAACGAGGCCAAGGCCAATGAATACCTCGACGAACTTGAGTTTCTTGCCGATACGGCAGGCGCCAGAACTGTGAAAAAGTTTCTCCAGCGATGCGATTCTCCCAATAGCACTTCCTATGTGGGTAAAGGTAAGTTGGAGGAAATCAGAGCGTATGTGGAAGAGCATGAGGTGAATCTCATCATTTTCGACGACGACCTTTCGCCAAAGCAAATTGCACACATCCAGAAGGAAACCAAGGTGAAGGTGCTCGACCGCACCAGCCTTATCCTCGACATCTTTGCACGCCGTGCGCAGACTGCCAACGCCAAGATGCAGGTGGAGCTCGCCCAATATCAATACCTGCTCCCTCGATTGACCGGTATGTGGACCCACTTGGAGCGTCAGCGTGGTGGTATCGGTATGCGTGGTCCGGGTGAAACCCAGATTGAAACCGACCGCCGTATCATCAAGACCAAGATGTCGCTCCTCAAGCAGAAATTGGCAGATTGGGACAAGCAGAAGGTGATTCAGCGCAAGAATCGCGGCAAACTCACCCGCATCGCCCTCGTGGGCTATACCAATGTGGGTAAGTCGACTTTGATGAATGTGCTCAGCAAGAGTGATGTGTTTGCCGAAAACAAGCTCTTTGCAACCCTCGACACCACCGTTCGTAAAGTGGTGATTGAAAATTTGCCATTCCTGCTCACCGACACTGTAGGATTCATTCGCAAATTGCCACACCATTTGGTGGATTCATTCAAAACCACCCTCGACGAGGTGCGCGACAGCGATATCATGGTGCATGTTGTCGACATTTCGCACCCACAGTTTGAAGAACAGGTGGAAGTGGTGAACAAGACATTGCAAGAAGTGTGTGGCGCTGGCGACAAGGAGATGATTATGGTGTTTAACAAAATCGACCAGTTCTCGTATGTGCAGAAAGACGAGGACGACCTCACTCCACGCCTTCGCGAAAACATTCCATTGGAAGAACTCAAAGAAACCTGGATGGCGCGCATGACAGGTAATTGCGTATTCATCTCGGCAAAGAAAGGCGACAATGTGGAAGAGCTCAAGCGCATGCTCTACGAAAAGGCAAAGCAAGTGCACTTGCAGCGCTTCCCCTACAACGATTTCCTCTACCAAACCTACGACCACCTCACAGAAGAGTAGTGGTAAAAGCATGAGATTCAACCAAATAGAAGATAAATTGGCTAAAGGGGACGGTTCTTTTTAGCCAATTTCCTCCCCAAAAAGATATATGGAAAAAGAGAACAAAGGCGGCATGATGAGCGTAATCGCTGCTTTAGGCGCAAATATTCTTGTGGCGATATCAAAGTTTGTGGGCTTTGCGATTTCGGGCTCAGTGGCTATGCTCAACGAATCCATCCACAGCGTGGTCGACTGCGGCAATGAGTTGCTGCTGCTCGTTGGCGATAAGCAAGCCGGCAAAGAAATTACAGAACGCCACCCGTTTGGGCAAGCTCGTGCAAAGTATTTCTATAGCCTGGTGGTGGCGATGATGCTGTTTTTCGCCGGCGGTGCATTAGGTATCATGGAAGCCACTGAAAAACTTTTCCATCCCGAGCACGAAGTGGGAAGCATCTGGCTTGTGGTAGGCATATTGCTGTTTGGTCTGGTGGTGGAATGCGTCAGCCTCAGTGTTGCTTTCAAGGAAATCCGCGAACTGAACACCGACCATCAACCGTTGTTCCGCTTCCTTCGCGACAGCCGCCACAGCGAGATTATCATCATATTTGCCGAAGACAGTTGCGCTGTGGTAGGTTTGCTGATAGCCTTGGCTGGCACATTGCTCAGCTATATCACCGGCAATCCGTTCTACGATGCCCTCTCCGGTGTGTTCATCGGTTTGCTGCTTTGTGTGGCAGCCTTGTTCCTTGCACGCGAATTCTATGGCTTGCTGATAGGGGAGAGCGTAACCGACAAGGATTTGACAGTCATTAAGCAATCGTTCGACCGCAAAGATATTTCTCAATTAATCAATGTCAAGACCGTTCACCTGGGCCCTACCGATATTCTCGTGACGGCGAAGATTGATGTGAAAAGCGAATTTGAACCTCAGTCGGCAGAATTAATCAACGATATTGAGCACAATATGCGTGCGGCTTTCCCCGCTTACCACATTTTTATCTATATCGAAACCGATAAATACCGCCCCGATTACACTCGCTAACTCTTTTTTTATCAAGTCAACGAGTCAACGAGCTTGAACGGATTAACCTCCTCGAAGAAAAAACGCTGACGCGAGCAAAAACACGCTCTTCCGAGCGAGCAAAATGGACATAGGGGATAACATCTCTGCTAAATTTCTACTGAGCTGAAGAAGCACCTGCATGTGGCCAGCAGAAGCTGAAAATAAAATAAGCGCGACCTGTTGAGGCCGCGCTTAATTCATGTTATTTGTGGAATGATTATTTGTCTTTTTTAGGGGCTTCTTCCTTGGTGTCTTGTGGCTTAGCCACCTTAGTGTATTGCTTGTTGAGTTGTTCAACCACATCGCTGGTTACATCAAACTTAGGATCTACATAGAAAGTAGCAGCCTTGTTCAGAATCATGTCGTAACCTTTTTCCTTAGCATATTCTTCAAGGAATTTGCTGATTTTGTCGTTGAGCTCTTTTTGGTTGTCTTCCAATACCTTGGCGATTTCCTCTTGCTTAGCTGCAATTGCTTTTTGTGCAGCTTCCATAGCATTCTGGTAAGCAGCTTGGTCGGCTTGAGCTTGTTGAGGATTGGTAGCGTACACATTGTTCTTTTCCTTTTGTGCAAAACTTGCTTGCAAGTTGCGAATCTTGTCTTCTTGAGTCTTTTGGAGAGCGTCAAGTTGGTTTTGCATGCGAGTTGCAGACTCGTTGAAATCTTTTGCGAGATTGTAGAATTTCAAAAGTGTGTCGGCATCAACATAACGGATGGTCATGTTTTCATTTGCTTGTTTAGGCATGTTGGCAGATGCAGGCGCCTTTTCTTCACTCTTTTGGCAAGCTACTACAGCCACCATCACCAATGCTACTAAAGCGAATTTAGAGATTTTGTTTAAAAAGTTCATTTTCTTGTATGAGTAATTATTTATAAAATTCTTTGTCTTGCGCGCAAGTGATACCGCGTTCTTTCATGTGTTTATTGCTGTGGATGTGGGTGTTGGGAAACTTTCCACCTTTCACGAAAAAGATTCTCACTCCAAGTAGCATCACTGCGATGCCGACCAATGCAATAATCACTAAAACGAGCTTCACTTTTGCTTTTTTCTAAATTATGTGCAAATATAGAAAAGGTTTGCGACATTTTGCCCTATATTTCAAATAAAATTTGTAACTTTACGAGTGTAATCCTACTGATTTAACAAAAATTTTCTACACGAAACGATAACTAACATTTTTTTAATATAACTATTAAACATTATTATGGAAGTAAAAGATTTAAAACCCGCTCGCGTTTGGCAAATTTTCGACGCGATGACAAAAGTGCCTCGTCCATCTGGCAACCTCGACAAAATTCGTGCTTGGCTCGTTGATTTTGCAAAGGAAAATAATCTTGAATACAAGGTTGACGAAGTAGGTAATGTGGCTATGTTCCGTCCTGCAGCTCCTGGTTTTGAAAATGCCAAAGGGGTAGTGCTCCAAGGTCACATGGATATGGTAGCTGAAAAACTTCCTACATCTAATCATAACTTCGACACCGATCCACTCGAAACTCGCGTGGAAGGCGAATGGGTTTACGCTAACGACACCACTCTCGGTGCCGACGACGGTATCGGTTTGGCTATCGCTCTTGCAGCGCTCACCGACCCAGATATCAAGTGCGGTGCTATGGAAGCCCTTGCAACCGTTGACGAAGAAACTGGTCTTACCGGTGCAAGCAACATTCAAGCAGATATGCTCGTAGGCGACTACCTGTTTAACCTCGACAGCGAAGACGACGGTGTGATCACTATCGGTTGCGCTGGTGGTGTAGTTACTCCTGTAGTGTTCGACTATAAGCCTGAAGCAGCTCCTGCCGACCTCACTTACTTCGCTATCAAGATTGGTAAGATGATGGGTGGTCACTCTGGTTGCGATATCCACAAGGGTCTCGCAAGCGCTACCAAGCAAATGGCTCGTATCCTCTACGTGCTCGGCGGCAAGATTGAATACAAGCTCGCAAGCTTCAACGCAGGTAACCTTCACAACGCAATCGCTCGCGACGCTGTGGCTGTGGTAGGTGTAAAGGCAGAAGACAAGGAAACCCTCGCAACAGTGGTTAACACCCTCGCTGCCGACATCAAGTTTGAATACAAGCGCCCAGAGCCTAACGTTGAAATCACTGTAGAAAGCGTTGACGCTCCTGCAACCGTTATCGACGCATGCACTCAGAAGCGCCTCGTGGCTGCTTGCTTCGCTGCTCAACACGGTGTTTACTACATGAGCCAAGAAGTGGAAGGCCTCGTAGAAACTTCTACCAACTTTGCAAGTGTGAAGACCAACGAAAACGATATCTATCTCGAATTCTTCAGCCGCTCATCTACTGAAAGCGCTAAAGACGAACTCGCTCTCCAAATCGAAGCTCTCTTCACCCTCGCTGGTGCAAAGGAAGTGAAGAGCGAAGGTAGCTATCAAGGTTGGGCTCCTAACGCAGAAAGCCAACTCCTTAAGCTCGCTGTGGCTCAATGGAAAGGCCTCTATGGCGTAGAACCTAAGGTGGAAGCTATCCACGCAGGTTTGGAATGTGGTTTGTTCTTGAAAGTTCGCCCAGATATGGAAATGATTTCATTCGGTCCAACTTTGCAAGATGTTCACTCACCACGCGAACGCTGCCACATCCCAGCTGTTCAGAAGGGTTGGGATTTCACCGTAGCTCTCCTCAACGCTATCGCAGCTGACAAGTAAATTTGTCCAATTCAGAAATTCCACGCCTTCATCGTGAGTCATAACAAGCCCCATGAAGGCTGCCAATAAAGCAATAGGCATCCGCTATCATCCCAAGCGATGAGGCGGATGCCTCGTTTTTTTGCGTGCCACACTACCTACTCATCCCCTATACATAGCATTGCTGCCGTACCCAAGAAGTTTTCCCTAACCAAAGTAAGAGCTGAAAGTTAGCGATAGCCCCATCGGTCGCTTTTCCCCTCAAGGAATATGAGCGGTATTCCTCATCCCAAACACTCATTGACTGTAGTCGACTTTTTTTTAAAAAAAACACCTTTTTGGCATTGCCACCGCAGTGCGAAATCCCTAACTTCGCACCTGAGTTCTTTGGCATATTGAAGATTCAAATCAGTGTTTCATCCAAATGTTGCGATTTCCGATATGGACCAAAAAACAGGCAGTTTTTGGTCTAAAAGCGAAATAAAAAAGGGTGTTTCAGGTGTTTCGGGTGTTTTTGGTGATCGCGATGAGAAGGAGAGGTAGAAACAAAAAAGAGTCAACATCGCTGTCGACTCTTTTGGTATGGTTTATCAGTTGATACCGACAAATGGTTAGCCATCTATGATATCTATTTTACGAGCACTTTTCTCCCGTTTACGATGTAGATGCCGGGAGATGTGATGCGGTCAAGTTTCACACCGTTGATGGTGAAAATGCCTTCCACGGCTTTTCTTGTGGCAGGGAACTGCTCGTTGAGGATGTCGGTAATACCAGTGATGATATCATCAGAGTGTATGAACACCATTTCTTCAATGTTTGAGACATTGAAATTCCAGGTTTCCTCACTGCATGTCAGTGTAAGGGTTTCTCCGTCTTCGCTATATGAAATCTCGGGTGATGTGATGAATTGCGCGCTGATGGCTTTGTCGTGATATGCACCAGGTTTTAACTTGATGCACACGGCGTTTATGGGTTTGTCTTCGGCTATAGCCGACACACACATGAGTATGCACACTGCCGCAAATAATAGTCTCTTAACCATGATTTTTAAGTTTAAAGATTAATGTGCTATTTTGTTTTCTTAGTGAAGACGGGGCGCACGGGTTCGCCATTATGACGGTACATCGCCGGGTCGATGTTACGCCTTTTGTTCCAAAGTTGCAGTGACTCGCATTTCCTGAATTCACCACTATCAGCGAATGTCGTACTATAATTGGCCAGCCAATAGTCTGTAGCCAAATTAGAATATGTAGTGCCGTTGATGTAGCCAGAAATGGGGAGGAAAATGCTCTTGTCGGTGTATCCTTCGATCATGCTTGTTACCAGAT
>JAKSMA010000064.1 GCA_024400895.1 Muribaculaceae bacterium
CCAGAACATGGTAGCTCTTTATGATTTGTTACTTTTTAGTGTGCTCCGTTTTAGTTCTCGGACAACCTGGATTGGGGATTGAAAAAAGGGGGGTGGTTAGAATTGGAGGCGGGCGCCGAAGCTGAGCATGCGTGGTGCGCCCCAGTAACCCTTGAAGGTGGCCAGGTCGTGGGTCTTGCCATCAATGCCTCGCTGGATGTAGACGGCGTTGAAGATGTTGGCACAGGTGGCAAAAACATTCATTCGCAACGATTTAGAAACCACTCCGTTCCATCCGACTGTGGCATCGAACAGGTGATATGACGGCAATTTGTAGGCATCGCCTTCCGATTCCGAGGTGCGCGACGATGGCTCGAAGTCGGCATACATATCGGCATTGGCGTTCCACGAGAGGGTGGCGTAGAAGTTGTTACCAGTCCCCTGACGGCCAATGGGCAGGAGTGCTTTCAGCTCGGCGCCATATTGCGTTTGAGGCGCATCGCCCACATGCAGGTTGTTGCAATACACGGCATACTCCTTCAGCGTGGCTCCGCTGTAACTGTCGTAGGTCACACCCTTGCCGCTACTTTTCCATTTCCACGATGCAAGCATGGCGTAGGCTTTGGCGCTCAACCAATTGCAAATGCTTTGGTGAGCCGTGAGTTCCACGCCTTTGTGTAGCGCATTGAGTCCTCGCACTTGATATTTCTCCGCGGCTTCGTTGGCCCGTTTGGCAATGCTCACGGTGAGGGTCTTGTTGCGCCACGATGCAAGGTAGGCCGAAAGCTCCATACCGCCGCCATCCCACGTGGTGCGAACGCCAAGTTCGCCAAGTATGTTCTTTTCGTTGGTCACATCGTTGGTAATCGACAAATCGCTTGATGCAAGATACACGCCGGCATAGGGCAAGCGGCTATTGAAGGCTGCATTGGCATACAGCGAAAGTGAACGACTGCTACGAGGCACAGCCTTGATGAGATGATACAATGCGCCGCCTTTCACGCTCACGCCCCATCCTTTTGCCCAATCGCTAACTGCGCCTTTCTGGTCGTCGTGACGGCGATAATTACCATTAAACACGGTGGTGCCCAAAAACATATTCCATCGATCGGTGGCATATTTTCCCTCCACGAAAGCCGAAACATGATGAGTGGTGCGGCCGTAGCGAGCGCCAATATAGTCGCCCACACGATATGGTGCATTGTAATACAAAAGGTAATCGCTGCCGAGCAAATCGAGAATCTTCATTTTCGACCAAGTGTCGTAGTATTGATACTGCAACCCTCCGAGCATCGTGAACGCATTGCTCATTTTATATTCACCCGATGCAATAGCACCAGCTTGCGTATGGCCCGAAAGATAGTCAATCATTGCGTGCTGGCCCACATTCTTACCATCGGCATCCTTCTTCGCCATGTTTTCGGCAAGAACTGCGTCAAAATCGATGTGCCCATCGGCTGTCTGGTGCGAAATGATACTGTTTTTGCTATCGGCGCTCACAGTCGAACGGCCGCCACCATCGGCAATGGCTAAATACAGCTAATTTTTCATCGAAAAACTCTCGCCATGCATGATGTGCTGAAGCGTGAAATATGGTTTATAGTAGAGAGTTCGGGCAATGGAATATTTTTTCCCGCCGAGGTAACCCCAGTTTTTGGAATATCCCACGCCATACTGTTCCACTTCGGCATTGGTCAATTCCGTGTTGCGCTGATCGTGAGTTTCGGGCGAGCCAATCGCGTTGAACGAAAGCAGATGGTTGGCGCCAAAACGCTTGTTCACCGACAGCATATACGACAGTGTGCTCACATGCGAACACTCCACAAATCCATTGCCATTTGTGTAGCTCAGCATAGCATTGGCCGACCATCCATTCGCCAGGCGCCCAGTGCTATAGTTCAGCACCGTCTTCAGCAAGCCATGCTCCGTCACCGACATTGCCACCTCGCCTGCAGGGGTGTCGCTTGAAGTCTTGGTAATGATATTCACCAATCCACCCATCGCACAGTCGGCAAGCATCGAACTGCCCATTCCCTTCTGAATCTGGATGGCATAGGTGGCATCCGAAAGCCCCATCCAGTTGCTCCAGTACATAGAGCCCGAAGTAAGACCCTGAATGGGAATACCATTGAGCATGATTGCAATATTATCTTGCTTAAAGCCACGGATATTCAGCGAAGCGTCGCCGTAATTGCCCGTAGAGGCTGTGGCATACACGCCCGGCACGCCCTGCATCACCTCCACATAGTTGGGGGCTGTGGCATGAATCCGAATGTCTTGTGGTGAAAGGGTTGTGAGATTGAGAGGCGTTTTCTGTTCGTTTGAGAAATTGGCGCGAACTGCCACCTCTTGAAGAGTCACTGCAGTGTCGGCGGTTTCCGACACACTTGAAGAATTTGAGCCATCAAACTCGCTCTCGCCCATGCCTCCTGCATACACGAGTGGTGCGGACATCATCATGCCCAGCAAAAAAAAGTTCTTTTTCATTGTTTCTTCTTCCATCCAGACTATAACCCAGAAAGTCAATTAGGAGCACATGGCAATCTTTTGTTTCTCATAGGCAATATTTGTGCTATCTTTCGCTCACATAGCCCCCCTATGCTCGCTCAAAATAGCGCAAATCCTGACACCATGATAAAATAAAATCTTATCCATGCCCTAATGCACTTTCAGGGTTTTACTGTCGGTACCGTAGTTGCAACGGTTCTGCCTTTCGGCTCGCGGACTATACCGCCGGTCGGGAATTACACCCTGCCCTGAAGATAATTTTGTTTAACGGCTGCAAAGTTAGTGAATTTTATTACATCCCACAACACTTATCACGCATTTTTATACACCACTATTCACTTAAAACATCCCAACTTACTGCTAATCACCCACCATACCACCGCAATTTCTCAAGCACATTCTCCTCAAAAAACAAAATCGGTCATCACAATAACCTTTTTCCCGCAAAAATCGGTCATCACAATAACCTTTTTTCTGTAATTTCGGTTACCTCAATAACCCATTTCCCGCATTTTCGGTTACTGCAATAACCGTTTTTCCGCACTTTTCGGTCATCACAATAACCTTTTTTCTCTTATTTTCGGTCATCGCAATAACCTTTTTTTCTAAAAAATTTGCTCATTTCAACAACTATTGCCATCTTTGCACAGAATAATAAATGATTGCCAATTATGGAAAGCTTATTTAAAAAACACCAACTATTCATAAGTCAAGTGAATATGGATATCGTACGCGACACGATTCATAAAGTGTCGTGGAACAAGCCTTTGGTTGGAATCCGTGGCTCACGTGGCGTGGGAAAAACCACTATGATACGACAATACATACGCCAGACCTACGGAATCAAGCCTGGTGAAGCACTTTATTGCGTAATGGATAGCATGTACTTCACCCAAAACTCCTTACTTGACATGGCAGAACGCTTTCATCTCATGGGTGGTAAACATTTATTTCTTGATGAAGTGCACAAGTATGAAAACTGGAGTAAGGAAATCAAAGAACTCAACGACCTGTACCCCAATTTAAAAATCACTTTCTCTGGTTCATCGCTCATTCAGATTCTAAATGCCGACGCCGACTTGTCTCGCCGTGTTTTATCATACGACATGGAGGGCCTGTCGTTTCGCGAGTTTGTCCGCTTCTACCACGGGAAAGAACTGCCTATCTGGACTCTTGAGCAAGTGCTTGAAGATCCTGATGCAGTTTGCGACACAGTGAAGTCGCTGAATTGCGAGCCCCAAAAGCTCTTTGAAGAATACCTCCAAGTAGGCTACTACCCTTTCTACGATGGCAACGAGATGGAATATTATAGCCGAATTGAGAATGTGGTGCAATTCATCATCGACCAAGAAATGACCCAATTTTGTGGAGTAGACCCTGCCTATACAAGAAAAATCAAGGCACTGGTCATGTATCTTGCCGACAACACTCCATACGAAGTGAATATTGCAAAACTGGCATCGTATCTTGAACTGAACAAACACACCGTACTCGCTTACCTCGCGAGTATGAATAGAGCCGAGCTCATCAACCTGCTGTATTCCGACAACAAATCGGTCACAAAAATGCAAAAGCCCGACAAAATCTATATCCACAACCCTAATATGCTGTGCGCTTTAGCAAAAACAGTGAACATTGGGACACTTCGCGAATGCTTTGTGGTCAACCAATTGAGGGTGAATCACGAAATCGAATACGGCAAAACGCAGGGCGACTTCAAGGTTGACGGGAAATGGACTTTCGAAGTCGGTGGTGCCGACAAATCATTCGATCAAATTGCCGACATACCCAACTCATTTGTCCTTGCCGATTCCATTGAATTCCCCATCGGTAAAAAACTCCCTCTGTGGATTGTGGGTCTACTTTACTAACAGCATAAAAACAATGCGTGCCGGTAGACTGTTGGGGTCTGGCGGCACGCTTGCTTTCCACTCAATATGGTGATATAACTTACTTTTCTTCTGTGGCTTTGGTGGTGTCGTGGGCGCTTTCAGTGGAGGCGTCGGCGCCTGACTTGTCCTTCTTGAAATAGGCTTTGAGACGTTTCCACCCCTCCACACCGAGGATGGCAAGCCCACCGTACTGGAAAGTTTTTGCCAGACCGAAAAGCACGACCCAAAGCACGCCTTTCGCGGTGGCAGAAATCGGGAGGGCCATCTGGGCAAACGACGCGATATAGCAGGGCACACAAAGCGCAAGCACTATCACACCGGTGCGGAAACTCAACTTTGAAAGCATCTCTTTGATTTCCATGCTGCAAAGTTACACCATCTTTTTCATCCCCACAATCACTAAAAATAGTGATTTTAATGCAAACTTAAGCGCACTGTTTGAAGCTGAATCCACAAGCCAACCGGTCTGCGAGTTATATTGGGAGGCGCGTATAACATGCCATAGGCATCTCCCTTCTATGTTATGGAGGGTGGAAGTAGGACTGTTTATGTCCTGTTTATCGCCTTGTGGAGGGTGGTGGCCTTCCGCAAGGAAGGTGGTGGAATGAGTGCGGGATTTTGCTGGGAGCTTGCTCACATGGAAAATCATGCGCTCATACCTCCAGGTGCTTCAGCACCCACCCTACGCAAGGGGTTTGTCTCGGTTTTTGTCTTTCATCCCCACCATTTTTCCACTGAGCCGTTATCGTTCGCTCCCGCTCACCTATCGGGCCTCCAGCCCTCTGCCAGCCTATTTCGTAAGGGAGTGGATAGCCATCCCCCCTCCCACAAAACCAATCTTGCTTCCATTTTGATGCAGTTGCTCTGAAAAAGCGTGGCGACAAGGGTGCGATTGTGGAGATTTTTTTGTAATTTTGTAGGCTAAACACTTTGTAAACAGAAATGTGGGGCATCAGCGACACCAAACCACTGATTACCACAACGATACAACGATAATGAATCCGATTCAAGGAAATAAAAAAGACGAAGACAAGAAAATCATCAGCGAAGCTGCTGGCGAGGAATACAAGTATGGCTTCGTGACCGATGTCGACACCGCCGTTATCCCCAAGGGGCTCAACGAGGATGTGGTGCGACAGATTTCGGCACTGAAGGGCGAGCCTGAGTGGCTGCTTGAATTCCGACTGAAGGCGTTCCGCTATTGGCTTACCTTGCCTCAACCCAAGTGGGGACATGTGAACATTCCCGACATCGATTTCCAGGACATCAGTTACTACGCTGCCCCTCGCAAGCGTACGGAACAGAAGGAAATCGACCCCGAGGTAAAGAAAACTTTCGACAAATTGGGCATTCCACTCGAGGAGCAGATGCGCCTTTCGGGTATGGCTGTCGACGCCATCATGGACAGTGTGAGCGTGCACACCACCTATCGCGAAAAGCTCGCCGAACTTGGCGTGATTTTCTGCTCTATCAGCGAAGCGGTGAAAGACTACCCCGACCTCGTGAAGAAATATATGGGCTCGGTGGTGCCATACACCGACAACTTCTATGCCGCACTCAAATCGGCTGTGTTCAGCGACGGCTCGTTCGTCTACATTCCAAAGGGCGTGCGCTGCCCAATGGAACTTTCTTCCTATTTCCGCATCAACGCTGCCCAGACCGGCCAGTTTGAGCGCACGCTGATTGTGGCCGACGACGAGAGTTATGTTTCTTACCTCGAAGGTTGCACAGCACCTCAACGCGACGAAAACCAGCTCCACGCCGCCATTGTGGAAATCATCGTAGAGGAGCGCGCAGAAGTGAAGTACAGCACCGTGCAAAACTGGTATCCTGGCGACAAGGACGGACGCGGCGGCATCTACAACCTGGTGACCAAGCGCGGCATCTGCCGTGGCGACCACAGCAAACTTTCGTGGACACAGGTGGAAACTGGCTCTGCCATCACCTGGAAATACCCAAGTTGCATTCTCGCTGGCGACTATTCTGTGGGCGAATTCTATTCTGTGGCACTCACCCGCAACCGACAAGAGGCCGACACTGGCACCAAGATGATTCACTTGGGCAAGAACAGCCGCAGCACCATCGTGTCGAAAGGTATCTCTGCCGGCAATAGCCAGAACAGTTACCGCGGCATGGTGAAGATAGCGCCAAAAGCCACCAACTGCCGCAACTATACCCAGTGCGACAGTCTTCTGCTCACCGCCACCAGCGGTGCACACACTTTCCCTGTGATTGAAGTGGGCAACGATTCTTCGGTTGTGGAGCACGAAGCCACCACCAGCAAAATCAACGAGGAGCAAATCTTCTACTGCAACCAGCGCGGCATCAGCACTGAAGACGCCGTGGGCCTCATCGTGAACGGCTATGCCAAAGAGGTGATGGCGAAATTGCCGATGGAGTTTGCCGTCGAAGCGCAGAAGTTGCTCAGCATCTCGCTCGAAGGCAGTGTGGGATAATACAAAACAGATAAAAACAAAGCAAAACATATAAAAATGCTTCAAATAAAAGACTTACGCGCCTCTATCGAAGGCAAGGAAATTTTGAAAGGCATCAACCTCACAGTGAAGCCTGGTGAAGTTCACGCCATCATGGGCCCTAACGGCTCTGGTAAAAGCACACTCAGCGCTGTGCTCACAGGCAATCCAGCCTACACCGTCACCGGTGGTGAGGTGGAATTCTATGGCAAGGACCTTTTGGTGCTCGCTCCGGAAGACCGTGCCCACGAGGGGTTGTTCCTCAGTTTCCAATATCCTGTTGAGATTCCGGGAGTTTCGATGGTGAACTTTATGCGTGCCGCTATCAACGAAAAGCGCAAATATTTTGGCCAGGAGCCATTGAGCGCAAGCGACTTCCTGAAACTCATGCGCGAAAAGCGTGAAGTGGTACAACTCGACAACAAACTCGCATCGCGTGCAGTGAACGAAGGTTTCTCTGGCGGCGAGAAGAAGCGCAACGAAATCTTCCAAATGGCTATGCTCGAGCCAAAGTTGAGCATTCTCGACGAAACCGACAGTGGCCTCGATATCGATGCACTGCGCATTGTGGCTGAAGGCGTGAACACACTGAAGACAGCCAACAATGCCACTATCGTCATCACCCACTATCAACGCCTGCTCGACTACATCAAGCCCGACTTCGTGCACGTGCTCTACAAAGGACGCATCGTGATGAGCGCTGGCCCTGAATTGGTGATGGAACTTGAAGAAAAAGGCTACGACTGGATTAAGGAACAAGTCGACAAAAAAGGAGAGTAAGCATTTATGACAACCTCACTTCAACAATATATCGATCTCTACAACCAGTACGGTGAAGCCATCCGTAGCCACGCACCAGCAGCAATGAATGCGCTGCGTGACGATGCTCTCGCCGCACTCGAAGGCGTCGGTCTCCCCAAAAAAGGTCAGGAAGACTACGAGGCAACCGATTTGGAAGCGGTGTTTGCGCCCGACTATGGTGTAAACATCAACCGTGTGCCATTCGCTCCCGATGCTGCGGCATCGTTCCGCTGCGATGTGCCGAATATGAGCACTTGCCTCTATTTCTTCTTCAACGATATTTTCGCAGAAAGCCGCACTGCAGCCCGCAACACCCAGCCGGGCCTGGTGATTGAGAGTTTTGCCGACGCGCAGAAGAATCACCCTGAAGTGCTTCAACAATATCTTGGCACACTGGCCGACACAAAAAAACCGGAGGTGGCACTCAACACCCTCCTCGCCCAAGACGGCATGCTCATCTATGTGCCCAAGGGTATGGTGGTGGAAAAGCCTATCCAGTTGGTCAACATTTTCAAAGCCGCTGCACCGGTGATGGCACTCCGCCGCATTTTAGTGGTGCTTGAAGAGGATGCGCAGGCGAAAATGCTCGTTTGCGACCACACGCAAGACACCGAACAGCAGTATCTCTCCAGCCAAGTGATTGAAATCGTGGCAAATCGTGGCGCAATGTTCGACTACTACGACCTGGAGGAAAGCAGCGAAAACACCCACCGCGTGTCGTCGATTTTCGTTAGCCAAGAAGAAGGGTCGAATGTGCTCGTCGACGGCATCACGCTGCTCAACGGCTTCACGCGCAACGACTACTACGTGGAAATCAATGGCGAACACGCCGAAACACATCTGCTCGGCATGACCGTGGCATCTGCCCACCAGCATGTCGACAACCACACCTACATCAGCCACAACGTGGCGCGCTGCGAAAGCAACGAGATGTTCAAATATGTGTTGGGCGACCATGCTGTCGGCGCATTCGCCGGCAAGGTGCTCGTGAAGGAGAATTGCCCTCGTACGGTGGCATACCAAGGCAACCGCAACATCGTGGCATCGCCCGAAGCCAAGATGTACAGCAAACCTCACCTCGAGATCTACACCGACGACGTGAAGTGTTCGCACGGCTCTGCCACAGGTCAACTCAACGAGGAGGCGCTCTTCTACATGCGCTCCCGTGGCATTAGCGAAACGGAGGCTCGACAACTGCTTATGCAAGCGTTTATGAGCGATGTTATCGACGCCGTACGCCTGCCTGCCCTCAAGGACCGCCTCCACCACTTGGTGGAAAAGCGTTTCCGCGGCCAACTGGCGATGTGTGCCGAATGTGGCGCAGCTAACTGCAACAGCAAAATAGAAAACGTATGAATTAACAACTGATTCACTACTATCACAAACATAACATATGTTCGACGAATCGAAAATCAACTCTATCAGGGAAGAATATCCCATTCTCAAGCGCGAAATCGAAGGACGCCCTTTGGTCTACCTCGACACAGCCGCCACCGCACAAGCGCCAAAGTGCGTGGTGAATGCCATTGAAGACATGTATTTCAACCACCGTGCCAATGTGCACCGTGGTGTGCACACGCTTTCGCAAGAAGCCACCGACATGGTGGAAGCTACTCGCGAAAAAGTGCGTGCGTTCATTAATGCGGATTCCACCGAAGAAATCGTGTTCACACGCGGCACCACCGAAGCCATCAACCTGGTGGCGACCACCTACGGCGAGCGCATCTGCAACGGCGACGAAATCATTCTCACCACCATGGAACACCACAGCAACATCGTGCCTTGGCAACTCATCGGCAAGGAAAAGCGCATCCGCATCCGCGTGGTGCCAATCAACGATGCTGGCGAAGTGGATTTGGAAGAATATGAAGATTTGTTTACCGAGCAGACTCGCTTCGTGGCGTTGGCTCATGTATCGAATGTACTGGGCACCATCAATCCCGTGAAGGAGATGATTGCCATCGCACACAAGCATGGAGTGCCTGTGCTCGTCGATGGCGCACAAGCCGCTCCACACATTGCTGTGGATGTGCGCGACCTTGACTGCGACTTCTATGCATTCTCTGCCCACAAAATGTATGGCCCTACTGGTGTGGGCGTGCTCTACGGAAAGAAACATCGCCTCAACACGATGTCGCCCTACCAAGGTGGCGGTGAAATGATTAGCACAGTGAGTTTCAAAAGCACCACATACGCCGACCTCCCATTCAAATTCGAAGCCGGAACCCCCGACTATGTGGGCATCGCAGCATTCAGCGCGGCACTCGACTACATCAACAGTCTCGGCATCGAAAATATTGCCGCTCACGAGCACGTTCTCGTGGAGGAAGCCACTCGCCAATTGCTCACCATCGATGGCATGCACATCTATGGCACTGCAGCACATAAGGCTGGTGTGATTTCTTTCCTCGTACGCGACATCAACAGTTACGACATGGGCCTGCTGCTCGACAAACTCGGCTTTGCCGTGCGCACTGGCCACCATTGTGCACAGCCCCTCATGGCGCGCTATGGCGTGCAAGGCATGGTGCGCGCATCGTTTGGCATCTACAACACGTTCGACGAAGTCAACCGCTTCGTGGAAGCAGTGCGCCGCGTAGCCTCCATGTTCTAACAGTTTTGATATCAAAAAAAATGAATTGACATTATGAAACAAATCCTGTTCTCTGTTTTTGCTATATTTATTATAGCGTTGGTATCTTGTAATAAAGATAAGCATTTTTATTTCGAGCCAGTTTTCTCTATTGTTTATGGAAACGTAAGTGGGGACATTGGCGGTGACTACGATGGCATATATGGAGATGTTTCTGGAAATGTCGAATCACATGGATTAATCAAAATCCACTCTTCTAATGCATGCGAAGCAATTAAAAATGGTTTTTTTAGTGCCGATTTAGAAAAATACGAAAACTTTCACTCAGAAAACCCAGATTCGACAAAGCAAAATTTAGAACAAACATTCTATAATGAGTTGTTGAACTGGTATTCTGCACCATTTTCACGCAGTGTTCATTATTGTCCCAACTGCATGACAGATAATGACATCGAACGCTTCAGAACTAAAATGAAGCAACAAATCAAAAAACAAAAGTCCTAATAAAGTAAATACAATTCAATTTCAGCAATAAACAATCGGAGCAGACGAAAGAATCATTTCCTCGTCGGCTCCAACTACCTTTTCGGCAGCGTCATCTCACTACGAACTAGTATAAAATTGCTCA
>JAKSMA010000065.1 GCA_024400895.1 Muribaculaceae bacterium
AGTAGAGCTGTGTCGGAGTACGAAGCTATGTTGACGGGATGCTTGGCTCAAGCGTCCGCTACGTAACATATTGAATTTCGTTGATTTTGGTGTGAGGTCGCTCGAGCCGAGCTTCCCTACAAAATGCCCCAATTCGCATTTTAACACAGCCTCTTTTAAGTGATGATGATATAAAAAGGTGGTAAGGTTACCACCTTTTTGTGTATTCTGTTTTGGAGATATTGTATTTTTAGTGTCGAAGCACTACGTGGAACGCAACGGCTCAGACGGCAGTTGGAGAGTAGTCATCACTCCATCAGAAACAGAACCTCTTCCTTATTTGAGGGTGCTGTTGACGGTTTGGGTGAAACGTGGCTTCGATTCCCAGTTGTTGTGAATGGTGAGCTGCACCTTGTCGCCTGAAAGGAATTTCACCTTCACCATTTCACCTTGTCCGAAATCGGTCCAGTGGCTATGGATAGTGAGTTCTTTGCCGTTCCAAGCAAAGTTGCTTGCTGCAGTGAACGACTGCTCCAAACCGCTGAATGAGTTTTTCAGCGACTGTAGGAAATAGGGTGGGCGCTGAGCGGAGGTTTCCGTTTTCCAAGTCTTGTATGCCGATGCCACTGTGCGGTTGTCGCAAGTGTATGTAAGGTTGTCGGCATCTACAAAAGAGATTTCAAACCTTTTCCCGTTTGCCTCGCACGAGAGTTTCTTTCCTACATATTTATTTGGGGTGGCCTTTCCTTTGGTTGTTGGAATTTCGGCTTTTGCCATAAATTTCTCCAATTGCTTTTGGTCGGCGTTGGCTACCAATGGCGCATCTTTTACACCGGGGATAAGCTGGCGCCAGATGCACTTCAGCTCGCCGCCGGTCTGTCGGCTCTCGCCATTAATCACCACTACCATGTCCTTGTCGGGAATCACCACGATAAACTGCCCGAAAGCACCATCGGCGCGGTAACTGCCCGCATATTCGTTCATCCAAATCTGATAGCCGTAGCCAGGGCTCTTTACATTGGCTGTAGTGTTGGTTTTATATGGAACGGCGTGGCTCGAGGATGATTCATCAATCCACTCTTCGGAAATGAGCTGGCGCCCGTTCCATTTGCCCTTTTGGAGAAGGAGTAAGCCCATTTTTGCTTGCGATTCGGCTTGCAAACGGAGTCCCCATCCACCAGTGCAAATGCCTGTAGGGCTCAGTTCCCATTGTGCGTCGGTGATGTCCATGTGTGTGAACAAGCGCTCCTGTAGCAGTTGTAGCACAGTTTTTCCCGTTACGCGCTGCACAATAGCCGACAGCATATATGTGGCCATCCAGTCGTATTGCCATCGCGTGCCGGGCTCATAAGCAACAGTTAAACTGAGCCAAAGCTGTTCCCAGTCGTCGAATTGGCTCATCGGTTCCAGCACAGGCTTCACGCCAGCCTTCATCGTGAGCAAATCCTTGATGGTGAGTTCCGCCAAATTATCGCTCACTGTTTCCGGCGTTTTTCCCGGGAAGAAATTAATCACTCGGTCGGAAACGCGCAGCAGTCCATCGTCCACGCAGAGGCCAACGGCCATTGCAGTGAAAGTTTTACTTTCGCTGAAAAGCGTCTGGCCACCTTCGGCACCAAATGGGGCAGGGTGCATTTCTGCAATCACCTTGCCATGACGAAGCACCATTACATGATGAATATAGGTTTCGCTCACATGCTGCAGCGAATCGAGAAATGTCGTCACGGCTTTCGCTTCCACGCCCTCTGCCGCAGGAGTGCTGCGCGGAATATCGCCCACATTAGCATTTGCAGCGAGCATACTTACAGCAAAAATGGCAAAAATAGCCTTGCGTAGCAGTTTCATAATTGTATTTTAAAGTTTAAAAATTCAATTATTTCAAGTTGTGGAGGAGAAGGAGGTCGAGGGTGATAGGCTTCTTGTCGTAGTTGCGTTGCACGGTGAGAAGCACTTTGCCACCCGACACAAATCTCACGGTAATGGTTTCGCCAGAGATAAAGTCGGTCCAATAGGTTTGGATAGTGAGCGTTTCGCCCTTCCATGCGTAGGATGAGGCAGTGGTGAACTCTTGTTTCAAGCCCTTGAAGCAATCCACTGGGTGGATAGAGTAGGGTGGGGTCTGCACGCTCGCTTCGTATTGCCATTTGCCGAACGCCGACTTCACCTTGCGTCCATCGTAGTGGTATTGCAACATGCCATTCTGGTCAAATGCAAGAGTGAGAATCTTCTTGCTGCCACCTATTTCAATGGTTTTGCCCAACCATTTTTTATCCACAGATTTGCCTTGCGGAGCAGGAAGTGCAGCTTTGGCGCTAAAGTCCTGAAGGTTTTTGTGCTGTGCGTCGTCAGCTGCCACCGAAGCGCTTTTTACACCAGGCAACAGCACCGTCCAGATATATTTGAGCTCGAATGGTGTTTGGAAACTCACGCCATTGATGAGCACCACCATGTCTTTGTCGGGGATGACCACCACATATTGTCCGAGGGCACCGTCGGCACGGAAACTGCCAGGACGTTCTGCCATCCAAATCTGATAGCCGTAACCAGGACTCTTGGTGTGGGCTGCCGTGCCATTTTCGTAGGGTTGCACTTGGCGTGAGGAAGCCTCTTCCACCCACTTTTTCGATACCAGTTGCTTGCCGTTCCACTTGCCCTTTTGGAGAAGGAGTTGTCCCACTTTTGCTTGTGATTCTGCGCTCAAGCGAAGCCCCCAACCACCAGTATTGATGCCATCGGGACTCTGTTCCCATTCCGCATCTTTGATGCCCATCGGGCCGAATACACGCTGATTGAGCAGCTGCATCATTGTTTTGCCAGTCACGCGTTGCACAATGGCCGACAGCAGGAAGGTGCACATTGAGTCGTATTGGTATTTTGTGCCAGGAGCGTCGCTCACAGGCATAGAGAGGTATTTGCGCACCCAGTCTTTAGTGTTGGAGCGGAAATTCCAGTCGGGTTTAATACCTGTTTCCATCGTGAGCAAATCGCGAAGGGTCATTTTTGCCAGATTATCGCTGATTTTTTCCGGGAGTTTATCAGGGAAGAACGACACCACACGGTCGGTGACTTTCAAAAGTTTGTCGTCCACGCACAAGCCCACAGCTATGGCGGTGAAAGTTTTGCTCTCGCTGTAGAGCGTGTGAGGATCGTTTGCCTGGAATGGTTTTGGATGGAGCTCGCCAATCACCTTGCCATGGCGAAGCACCATCACATGGTGCATTTCGGTTTGTGGAATGCTCATCAAGGAATCAAAAAACTGCGTCACGGCCTTGGCTTCTACGCCTTCTGCAGCAGGGGTGCTGCGCTGTAGTGGCTGTGATTGTGCAAAGGCGGCTATTGAGAGCCATGCCATCGCCCCAATTAAAAACAAACGCATCGATTTCATATCGGTTAAATTTTAATGGTTAATATCAAATGTTAGGAGGAATGCATTTTGTGGTGCATCATGTTGTTGGAATTAATGTCCAGTGGATGGGCATGAGGTCGGGATAATCGGCGTTTTTCGCCCATTTTTGCGGTGCAATCACGATTTTATCGTCGTTTGCATTGAGCCACGCAGCCCACCAACTCACCAACCGGTTGGCCATGATAATGTGGCGTGCGCGGATGAAATAAGCGAGCAGCGAAGTTTCGGTTTCGGCGGGATATTGCACGATTTCCACTTTCGCATTCTGGAAGTTGATGTTCTGTTTCACCCATTCGATATCGGTGGTGAACACATAGAAGTGTGGATTGTGGAAAGTAGAGAGAATATTTGCCACTGCCCAGTTGTAGTAGTCGGCCGTGCAGGTGTTGTCGGCGCTATTAGGCTCGTGCACTTGTATCACCACGGTTTTCCCTTGCTTGAGCATGTTCACCATACTTGTGGATGATGATGGAAGTACCTTTTCTGGCACAGAAAACGCCTTCTTGATGTCGTCTTCCACCGATGCGAAATAGCGGGGAGAGAGCCATTCGCCGTCGAAATAGGTGTCTTTTTTGTTGAGCAAGTCGCCCACGAAGCGATGGTCGGCAGGTTCGGTTATAATTTCGCTTAATGGCTTTTTAAATATCGACACCACTCGCGCTCCAAGCGACCCCTTTCCAAAAGGTCTAAGGTCGTTGGGCGTGGCTTCGACGAATCGTGGCAGATGAAAGCGGGAGTTGATCCATTTCTCCGATGGCACATGCAGGCGCGCGTCGGGGTCGTTCTGCAGCAGGGCATAGTAGAATGCGTATTGAAACATTTGCTGTGCGGGGCTTCCGCTTATCTTCACTATATTCATATCGGTAATGTTGTTAGGTGTTCGTCGTTAAAACCAGAGGAAGAAATGTTCCAACTGGAGTTTTGGGTTGGCGATGATGATGCCTATTTTCTCGTTGGTGTAGGTTTGCCCGTATTCTGCGTTGTCGTTTGGTTCGTGCCAGAGTTGGGCTAAAAGAGGATTGTTGGTTAAGTTACGCATTACCACCACAGCGTGTTGGCGGATGAGCGGAAGAATCGCAGATTTTAGGGTGTTATACTCCATTTCATCGGAGATTTCGTTAATGAGTACGAATGGGTGTTCGTCAGGAGCAAGTGCCGAAAAATACGATTGAAAGCAGGTGTTTAAATCCACGAAGTGGCGCAACCTTTCGCCAAATGGGAGGAGCAATTTCTGCTGGATGATGCTACCTTCAAATTTTGGGGAATAGAGGTGAATCACGCTCTGGCGCGATACGGCCTTCACGCTTGCTGCCGACACGCCATAGTTTGCCCCGACGACGAGCAAATGCTTGGGATTGAAAAAGTTGGCGATGCGGAAAAGCATCTTTGCATTCTTGAACGATATTACGCGAGGCTTCCTCCACCTGCGCCCTGCACTGTCTTTTGCCATTGTTCTCCATTTGGCGATGTCGGCATAGGCATAGTAGGGCAGTCGCTCTCCAAGCACGCGTTGCACAAAATGGAAAGCGAATGGCGAATGAATGCCGAAGCCGCCACTTCGGTGGTGACGGCTCCAAGCAGTTCGATATCTTCTAATTCGTCCCATTATCAGCGGAACAATCGTTTATTTTTCTACTGTTTCTTCGGTTTTATCGTCTTTTTTGTGTTGGTTGCGAATCACCGGCACCACGATGGCGGCAAGCACAGCCACAAAGATAAGGATGATGGCAATCTTGGCAGCCGAGTCGGCCGATTCCACTTGCTGAGGCTCGAATTTCATTTCAATCTTGTGGTCGCCGGCAGGAACCTTGAGTGCACGGAGCACATAGTTCACGCGGCCCAATTCCGCAGGCTTGCCGTCGATAGTCACATTCCATCCCCATGGGAAGTACACTTCGCTGAACACTGCCACACCACCCTTGGCACTATGGCTGTGGTAAGTGAGGCGGTTAGGAGCGTAGGTGGTTTCGTAGATGGTGTCGCCTTGTGCTTTAGGCACGGCATTGCCGAGTGCTGTCTTGAATTGCTCGTCGGCCACTGCACTGTTGGCGGCGTTGAAATTGTCGAGGAATTTCATTTCCGCATCTGCGCCCTTCACATAAGTGAGCGAATCCACAAACCAAGCGTTGCCGAGTGCATCAGGATTGCGTTGCGCGTTGTTGGCGTCGGCCTTAATCCAGCGGGTGTTGAGCATGTTGAGCACTTGCATATTGTTGCGGCTAATCTGACGGTCAATCAAATCGTTGTAACGCGCGAGTTTTGCTGCGTGATAGCCACCCACGGTCTTGTGGAAATATGAAGAGTTGGGTTGACCGAATCCTTGCACATCGAGCACACGGTAGTTTTGTGTGGTGTCTTTAAGGATGGTCTTGTCTGACTCTGTAGGCTCAAATTGTGCAGAAGCCACATCGTATTTCGATACGAACGAACTCTTGTCGATGTAGCGCTTGTTCACACCAAACATGTCCACGAGCACTACCCCGGCAATGAGCAGCACAGGTACTGCCACATGGGTCTTTACAACGCCTTTGAGGTAAGCAAACATGATGCCGAAGCCCACCAAAATCACGAAGAAACTACGCCAAGCGTCGCTCGAAACGAGTGAGAGGCGAATGGCATCTACGTTGGTATAAATGCTTGCAGGCACATCGCCGATTTGCTGCTTAATTGCGCTGAAAATCTGTTGGTCGCTCTCGGTGTAGTTTTGGAATATGCCAGGGGCTATCGCAAAGAGCAAGCAGAGAACGGCACACACACCGAAACTTACGAAGAACGCAATTTTGTGCTTCTTCAGGAAGTCTTCTTCGGTAAACACCTTGTGCAATGCTAGCACAGCCATCAGAGGCATGGTGAACTCGGCAATCACAAGGATACTTGCCACCGTGCGGAACTTGTTGTACATGGGGAAGTGGTCGATGAACAAATCGGTGAACCACATGAAATTATGACCCCATGAAAGTAGGATGGAAAGGATGGTGACCACAAGAAGTGCCCACTTCACAGGACCTTTCACCACGATGCAGCCCAGGATGAAGAGCGCAAAAATCAGCGCGCCTACATACACGGGACCGTTGGTCATAGGCTGGTCGCCAAAGTATTGGGTGAACATGCGCAATGCTTGTGCATTGAGTTGGTCAATTTCACCATTACTATCCAATTTCTCGTATTTCGAGGTCTTGTCAAGCGACATCATCGTGTTTGAGATGATGCTTGGATTGTTTTCGTCTTGAGTAGGCTTGAGTGAAGCGCCACCATTCACATTAGGCACGAGGAGGGTGAAGGTTTCGCCTTGACCGTAACTCCATTGGGTGATGTATTCCTTGTCAAGGCCACCGTTGGTGGTGGTTTGCTGTTGTTCGCCTTCAGATTTCAGCGGAGTGAGTTCGCTGTGTCCGCCACGCATTGTCTCCTTTGAATATTCATAGGTCATAAACAGGTTTGGCGCGTTGCTGGCAAGAGCAAGCAGTGCCGCGATGGCAAGCGAGCCAGTGGCGATGCACCAGCGCTTCATCTGTTTTTCCTTGATAGCCTGGCAGAGATATGCGATAACGAGCGCAAAAATCACGAAAGCAGAATAGTAGGTCATCTGCACGTGGTTGCTAAACAATTGCAAAGCCGCAAATAGCGCTGCAATGGCTGCACCGCCGAGGTATTTGCCACGATAGCACATCACAATACCGGCAATGGTAGGTGGAATGTAGCAGAGTACGAGCAACTTCCAGATGTGTCCGGCGCCGATAATAATGAAGAAGTAGCTTGAGAACGCATAGCCGATGGCACCAAGCACTGCGTAATACCACTTCATGTCGAACGCAAGCATCAAAATATAGAAGCCCACCATGAGCATGAAAATCCAACTTACATAAGGAGGCATGCCGAACAAGCGTAGCGAGTACACTTTGTCGACAGTGCTGAGCAACATGTTGCTTTCGTAGGTAGGGCTGATTTGGAACGTAGGCATACCGCCGAAGAGGGCGTCGGTCCAACGGGTAATTTCGCCGGTCTTGTCGTAGTAGGCAGCCGCTTCCTGACCGTTTGCTGCACCTTGCACCATATCGTGCTGTTGCATCACGTCGCCTCTAATATCGTTGGGGTAGAAATACACCCACGACAGCACTAAAAAGAAAAGAATCGAAGCCGCAAAAGTGAGCAGCGACTTCACTTTAACCAAGCCAAAAAGGCTTTTTTCAAGATTTTTATTCATTATAGTAGAGTAATATTTTGTCGATGTTATATATTAACCTTCAAAATTACAAAAAAATCCCATACTATCCAAAACGCCCCCAATAGGCCAGAGATGGGTAGGGGTGGGGTGCAGATGGATTGTTTCTGAAAGTTCATTTGCGGCCATTCTCCCTCTTCCCTGTTTTTTTGATGTTAAGTAGAAGTCCTTCCGTTCAATCCTGACAAATGTCGATACACCACTCGTATACTGGTTTGATGATGATATGTTTGCCATCTTTTTCCAATTCGTCGTGCTCATGGTCTGTGAGCAATAGCAGATTATTGCATTTTGTTTGTCGATGGGCTAACAGCAGACCATTTATTTCTCGCTTGCGTGTTTTGTCGTTTGAGATGTCGTATGAAACTTGTATACATTGAATTGCTTTGTTGCCCTCGCACACAACGAAGTCGCATTCGCCAGATCTGTCTTTCAAATAATAAACGTCCCATCCCTTGCGCTTGCCTATTCGAATTAAGTGCCCTAAAACTATCGTTTCGAGTCGCCACCCAAGATTCTCTCCAGCAAACGCGTTTTCTCTTTTGTTCATCATCGCAACATCGATAGCATAGATTTTTTCTTGTGTCACTCTAACTTTGCTTTTAGGTGAGTATTTTTTCGCTCCGGTGAGCAAATATGCTTGCTTCAAGTAGCCGATATAGTTTCGAACGGTGTGTGCAGACTTGAAATTGAATGTTTCAGATAAGGCTGTAGCAGAGATGACTACAGGGGAAATATTCAGTAAGTGATTTGCAAGATTTTCAAACTGGGCGGGGAAAGCGATGGAATACCGTTGTTCAATGTCTCGTTTTAGAATATTGTTGACAAGATTTGAGATGTAATTATTCTCTGTTTTTAGTAATGCCAGTTCGGGGAATCCACCCTTTTCCATATATTCGTCAAAGCATTTCCGCTTTTCAGCCACACCTTTGGTGGTGTTCAATGCAACGTTGATTTTCTTCATCTTGCAATATTCTGAAAACGAAAAAGGGTATAGCTCAATCTCACTGCTTCTGCCCGTCAGATGTGTGGCGAGGTCGCTGCTGAGCAATTTTGCGTTGCTTCCCGTTAAAACAATATGTATTCTATTTCGTAGCAATCTGTTTACGAACAACGGCCACCCCTCAGCGTTTTGTATCTCGTCGAAGAATATGTATTGGAATTCGCCATAAATTTTGTACAGAACCTCTAATACATCATTTAATTGGCTTTGGCTTAGACCGTCAAGGCGTTCGTCGTCGAAATTGACGTATGCAAACTTAGCATTAGCTTTTATAAGCGCCTGTAGGCATAGAGTGGATTTTCCACTACGCCGAACACCAATTACAACTTGTGCTTGTGGACTGTTAAGGTCAATGAGACACTCTTCGTCGCGAGAACAAAGGAGGCTGTTTTCCCAATACTCTATTTCAACCTTTTGGTCATTTAACGCTGTTTCCAATGTCCGTTTGTTGATTTTACTCTTCATTTTGTTGTGAATTAAAAGGTTTCTGCTGCGCAAAGATAGTAAGAAATGTTAAGTTGGCGCCATATTTTACAAATTTTTTGCATTACCAATGCCTTATTTTGCAGATTCTATGGTTTGCGATTGCCTTATTTTGCGGATTTTACGGGGTGCGATTGCCTTATTTTACAAAAAAAACAGGGGGGCAATAGAATGAAAGAGGCTTAAATTTGTGGAACTTTTGATGTGGTGTTTAATTCATGAAATTGTTAATGAAGCTATACTTCACACTCAATATTCAATAGCGACCTGTTATTTGTTATATATTCCCTTTTTCTTTTAGTTGGTGGTAGGGGGTGAGGAAGAAGGGGCGGTCGTGAAGGTGGGGGTGAGGCACGGTGAGGGTGGGGGTGTTGATGCTTATCGCTGTGCCGTCGGTTTCCTCTATGGCCATGATGTCGATGTCTACCAGTCGGTCGATGTAGGCGCCATTTTCGTCGCGGTGTGCCTTACTGCCTAATTCGCGCTCCAAGTGGTGGATGTGCTCAAGCATTTCGTGTGGCTGCATGGCGGAATTGAGCGCGATGCCCACATTGAGGAACTCGTTGGCAGAGTTGAATCCCCATGGCGCACTCTTTACCACTTCGCTCACTTTAATGCATTCTGCGCCCTCGGAAAGCGCTTTGATGGCGCAGTTCAGATTACGTTCGCGATTGCCTAAATTGGTGCCGATGTTGAGGTAGTATCGATACATTTTTTTGAGATGTTAGAGATTAGAAATTAGATGTTAGAAATTAGAAATTAGAAATTAGATGTTGGAAATTAGATGTTAGATGATAGTGTGCAAAAAATCTAATCTCTAACTTCTATTAAAAAGAATGGCTCAATTAGCCTTGAGCGGGTCTAACCGAGCCATTCGTGTAGGTTGATTGCTTATTGATGAAGCAATTAGAGAGTCTTTTGTACTTCCACTTCTTCGAATACTTCGAGCATGTCGTCGGGAGCAATGTCGTTGTAGCCCTGGATGCTCAAACCGCATTCGAAACCGTTGGTAACTTCTTTCGCGTCGTCTTTGAAGCGCTTGAGTGAAGCAAGAGCGCCGGTGTAGCGCACGATACCGTCGCGAATGACGCGTACCTTGCAACCACGCTTAATCTTACCTTCCATCACCATGGCACCGGCAATTGTGCCGACCTTGCTGATGCGGTAAACTTCCTTCACCATTACGCTACCGATAACCACTTCCTTGATTTCAGGAGAAAGCATACCTTCCATCGCGCTCTTCACTTCTTCGATGCAGTCGTAGATGATAGAGTAGATGCGGATGTCCACGCCTTCTTGAGCGGCAAGGCGCTTTGCATCGGCGCTTGGACGCACCTGGAAGCCGATGATGTAGGCATTGGAAGCGGCAGC
>JAKSMA010000066.1 GCA_024400895.1 Muribaculaceae bacterium
ATTCGAACCAACGACCCCGAGATTACAAATCACGTGCTCTGGCCAACTGAGCTACAGAGGCGAGATGCGCCTCAAGATGTGCTGGAACCAACGTCCCCCTGATTAACAGTCAGGTGCTCTAACCACCTGAGCTATTGAAGCAGTTGCAAAACCCACAAAACCGGCCTCTCCGAGAATTGCGATGCAAAAGTAGTCGCAATTTTTGAATTATGCAATATTTTTCGAAAAAAACTTACTAAAAAAACGCAATTTATAGTTTTTTCGCCATGAATAGCCCTAATAATTCGGCAATATGTAGTACTTTAGCAGAATAATTCACAAAACACATGATAAGAAAAAAAATCAGAAATCTCGCGATATGTGCTTTGGCGGCAACATTGTTTGCTCCGATGGCTTTTAGCGAAGGGAAAAACGACAAAGAGGCTGTTAAGGACAACAGCGAAGCGGCAGTTATCCGAAATCTTGATATCTTCAACTCTTTATATAAGGAATTGAACACTTTCTATGTCGACACTCTCGACGCCAAAAAGCACATCGAAACGGCTATCAATGCCATGCTCGACGAAATCGACCCCTACACTGAATATATCACCGACGATGGTCAGGACGACTTCATGGTCATCAGCACGGGGGAATACGGTGGTATCGGCTCATACATTATGCAGCGCAAAACTGGCGGCGTGTTCATTTCTGGCCCATATGCCGGCAGTCCAGCAGCACGTGCCGGCCTGAAGTGCGGCGACCAAATCATCATGATTGACAACGACAGCGTGGCCACTTGGAAGAGCGACCAGGTGAGCAAGCGACTGAAGGGCCAAGCCAACACACAGATTAAGGTGACAGTGATGCGTCCCTATGTGGCCGACAGCATCTTGTCGTTCACTTTCACGCGCGAGAAAATCAAACTCAATCCCGTCACCTATTACGGTGTGACCAAAGACAACTTGGGCTACATCGCACTCAACACCTATAACGAGCATTCGGCAGAGGGCGTGAAGAAGGCGTTGCTCGAATTCAAGGCCAACCCAGCCGTGAAAGGCGTGGTGCTCGACCTCTGCGGCAATGGCGGCGGTCTGGTCGACGAAGCCATCAAAATCCTCGGTTTCTTCTTGCCGAAAGGCACTGAAGTGCTCACCACTAAAGGCCGTACAACCAAGGACTTCCGCGTGTACAAGACCCCAGAGCAACCCATTATGCCTGATATGCCGCTGGCAGTGCTCATCGATGGCGGATCGGCTTCGGCAAGCGAAATCACCGCTGGCGCGCTCCAAGACCTCGACCGTGCTGTGATTATCGGCAGCCGTTCGTTTGGCAAGGGTCTCGTGCAAACCACTCGTCCACTTCCATTCAACAGTCTGCTGAAACTCACCATCGCAAAATACTATATCCCCAGCGGTCGACTCATCCAGGAAATCGACTACAGCCAGCGCAACCCCGACGGCACAGCGAAGCATAAGCCCGACAGCCTGTGCAATGTGTTCTACACGGCACACGGCCGCGAAGTGCGCGATGGTGGTGGCATCACCCCTGATATAAAGGTCACTTACCCCGATGTCAACCGACTGGTTTACAATATCGTGCGCGACCAGTGGGCGTTCGACTATGCCACAAAGTACGCTGCCGAGCACCCTACTATCGTGCCCGCTGGCGAATTTGAAATCACCGACGAAATTTTCGAGGATTTCAAGAAATTCATCGACCCAAGCAAATTCGAATACGACAAGGTGTGCGAAACCGGTGTTTCGCTTTTGCGTAAAACCGCCGAAACAGAAGGCTATATGACCGACTCGGTGAAGACAGAATTCGAGAAGTTGGAAAAGATGCTGAAGCATGACTTAAACCACGACCTCGACCGCAACCGCAAAGAAATTAGCCGCCAACTCTCTGCTGAAATCATTAAGCGTTACTACTCCGATGCTGGTGAATGTGAAAACGAGCTGAAGTTCCACAAGGCAATGGAAGATGCCGTGGCTATGTTCAACAAACCCGGTGAATACGAACGCATTCTTCACTTGAACGAAAAGAAAGCAAAAAAGAAGAAATAGAATTTAGATGTTAGAAAAAAGAAGTCAGTGTGCTCTAAAATCTAATTTCTAAAATCTAACTTCTAATAAAACATACTGTTGTGGAAATAAGAGAATTATGTAATATTTTCAACAACAAGACTCGCCTCGCAGCTATCATGAAATTGTTAACTGCGAAGCGTAATCGTGTTGTTTCGGTTGATGGACTTGCCGGTTCGTCGGCCGCCATGCTATTTGCACGCCTCCCAAAACTCGATGCGCCATATCTGATTATTGCCAACGACCTTGATGAGGCGGGCTACATCTACAACGACCTTTGCCAAATCAATGGCGAGGACTCTACACTCATCTTCCCATCGGGCTACAAACGCGACATCAAATATGGGCAGATTGACGCACCGAGCGAGATTCTCCGCACCGAGGTGCTCAACCAATGGTATGGCAATCCCAACCTTCAGTGCGTGGTCACCTATCCTGAAGCACTTGCCGAGAAAGTGGCTGCCAAGGAGGTAATCGACGATAGCACCATCTCGCTCACTGTGGGTGCGGAAGTGGACTTGATCAACACCAGCGCACGACTACGCGACTTTGGTTTCCAGATGGTGGACTATGTCTACGAGCCTGGTCAGTTCTCCATTCGCGGCTCCATTCTCGATGTGTTCTCCTACAGCAACGAGTTGCCCTACCGTATCGACTTTTTCGGCGATGAAATCGACAGTATTCGCACTTTCAATGTGGAAACGCAACTCAGTGCAGAGAAACTGCAAAGCATTTCCATTCTCAACAACAATGCCGAGGCGGCAAGCGTGGGCACCTCGCTCTTAGGTTACATCCAACCCGAAACATGGCTCATTTGCCGCAACTCGGAATGGCTCATTACACGCATCAAAGCCATCGGTGAAGAGAGCATGTCGTCGAGTGCTTTAGTGTCGGAAAACTGCGATTCCAACGCATTGGATAAAATCGTTGATTTCGCCCAATTCATCGCAGATTTTGGCAATTTTCGCCGTCTTGAATTTCACGCATCAGAAAACCAGGATGCATGCGACGCACGCATTGCGTTTTCTTTCACCCCTCAAGGCATCTACCACAAGAATTTTGACCTCATCAGTGGCTCGTTCAAAGATTTCATCGCCAAAGGCTACAAAATCTATATCCTCAGCGACAGCGAGAAGCAAACCGCGCGCCTTCGCGTGATTTTCGACGACCGCAACGACGACATCCCGTTCATCCCGGTAAATAGCACCATACACGAGGGCTTCGTCGACGACGAGCAGAAGATTTGTGTGTTCACCGACCACCAAATTTTCGACCGATTCCACCGCTATAGCCTCAAGAGCGAACGCGCCCGCTCGGGAAAGCTCGCCTTGTCGCTTAAGGAACTGAATCAAATCGAAGTGGGCGACTACATCGTGCACGAAGACCATGGCATTGGCAAGTTTGGCGGACTTGTACGCAACCGTGCCAATGGCACACTGCAAGAGATGATTAAACTCATTTATCAGAATGGCGACATCATTTTCTGCTCTATCCATGCCCTGCACAAACTCTCAAAATACCGCGGCAAGGAGGGCGTTGAACCCAAATTGAGCAAACTTGGCGGTGGTGCTTGGAACAAGATTAAAAATCGCACAAAGAGCAAGCTCAAAGACATTGCCCGCGATTTGATTAAACTCTACGCAAAACGCCGAGAATCGGTAGGATTCGCCTATTCACCCGACGGCTATCTGCAACAGGAATTGGAGGCTTCGTTCATCTATGAAGACACCCCCGACCAACTCAAAGCCACACAGGCCGTGAAGGCTGACATGGAGCGCAACCGTCCTATGGACCGCCTGGTGTGTGGCGATGTGGGCTTCGGGAAAACCGAAGTTGCCATTCGCGCGGCATTCAAGGCTGCCACAGATGGCAAGCAAGTGGCTGTACTTGTGCCTACCACAGTGCTTGCCTTTCAACATTACAACACCTTCAGCGAGCGACTGAAAGATTTCCCTGTGAGGGTCGACTACCTTACACGTGCACGCAAACCGAAAGAGGTGAAAGAATTGTTGGCCGACTTGGCCGACGGCAAAATCGACATTCTCATAGGCACACACAAACTCATCGGAAAATCCGTAAAATTCCGCGATCTCGGCCTATTGGTCGTGGACGAAGAACAGAAGTTTGGCGTGAGCGTGAAAGAAAAGTTGAAGGAAATGAAGACCAATGTGGACACGCTCACAATGAGCGCAACTCCTATCCCTCGCACCCTGCAGTTCTCTCTGATGGGCGCACGCGATTTGAGTGCCATCACCACCCCACCAGCCAACCGCTACCCTATTCTCACATCGGTCAAACCGCTTGACGACGACATTGTGATGGAGGCCATCAACTTCGAACTTTCGCGCAACGGTCAGGTATTTTTCGTGAACAACCGCATTGACCAACTCCCCATTCTCGAAAATATGATTCACCGCCTTGTGCCTGATGCTCGCGTGGTGGTTGGCCACGGACAGATGAGCCCGGAAGAGTTGGAGAGGCGCATCATCGACTTCACCAACCACGACTACGATGTGCTCCTTGCCACCACCATCATAGAAAGTGGCATCGACATGCCGAATGTGAACACCATCATCATCAACAACGCACAGAACTATGGTCTGAGCGACTTGCACCAGTTGCGCGGCCGCGTTGGGCGCAGCAACCGCAAGGCTTTCTGCTATCTGACCATTCCACCCGAGCGCCCTCTCACCCCTGTGGCGATGCGCCGCCTCAATGCCATTGAAAGTTTCAGCGACTTGGGCTCGGGCATTCAAATTGCGATGCAAGACCTCGACATTCGCGGTGCCGGCAACCTACTCGGAGCGGAGCAAAGTGGCTTCATTGCCGACCTCGGTTACGAAACCTATCAGAAGATTTTGAAGGAGGCTGTGCTTGAACTGAAAACGCAGGAATTCGCCGATACTTTCGAAGCACAAGAGTCGGAAGAATCGCAGATTTCCGGATACGAGGTCACTTATGTAAACGACTGCAACATCGACACCGACCTCGAACTTTTCTTCCCTCCAAGTTATGTACCGCAGGAGAGTGAACGCATCACGCTATATCGCGAACTCGACAACATGGAAACCGAAAAAGAGGTGGATGAATTCGAAGCAAGAATGCGCGACCGCTTCGGCCCGATTCCCGACATCGCCGCCGAGCTCATTCGCATCGTGCCTATGCGCCGCATAGCCCGCACACTCGGTGTGGAGAAAGTGGCACTCAAGCAAGGCAAGCTCTTCCTCTACTTCGTGGGCAAGGAAAATGCTGCCTACTACCACTCCAATGCCTTCGGACGATGCTTGGCTTATTTGCAGAGCGACCCAATTCGCTGCAAAATGCGAGAAGTGAACGACCGTTGCAGTTTTGTGATTTCCAACATCAAAACTGTGAGCGAGGCATTGGCCATCTTCAAACAAATAGCCGCCATGCCTTCCGTATAACAGCACAATCACAACACCAACAACCGCCCTAAAAACGGGCGAACATGGGCATTTCGCACAAGAAAACGGGCACTTCATACAAGATGCCCAAAAACCTATTGCCATGAAAAGAAACGGCACTATCTTTGCACCGTCGGAACAACTCAACGACAAGGGGCAACCAATTTGCCGATTTCTTAATTAATAATGTGTTATTAATTATTTTTAACTACAGTTGGCACGAGAATTGCTACATTGTCGTTAACTTTGTTAGTTAATTATGCAAACTCGGAAAAATGAAAAAAATATTTAATTTCTCTCCTCTGTTTGTGGCGGGCATGCTCGCCATTGGCCTGTTACTTTCCAGTTGTGGCAAAGACGCGCTGCAAAAGGCTGTGAAAGACGCGTTTATCAAAGGTGACACCACCGAAGTTGCTTACGAAGCGATATGCGATATCATCACAAGCAACGCTGAAAAATACAGCGACTATGTCGACACCAACGGCAACATCAATGTCGACGCCCTCGACCAGATGATCAACGAGGTGGGCCAAAACTTGCGTCCACCAATGACATGGAACACCAAGCGCTATGGCCAGAAATCACTCTCGCTCAGCATCTATTTCGAGCGTAGCGGCTCGATGGTGCCTTACGACCAGGCTTCGGGTGGCGGACAACTCAAAAAGGCGGTGAACGACCTTATCAATTTCTTCCCTGGTGGAGAAAATGCAAGCATCAACATCGTGAACGACAACATCTATCCCTATAACGGCACGGTGGAATCGTTTTTGCAAGACCGCGACATCTACGCATCCACCAAAGGTGTGGGCGATGCTTCGTACACCGATTTCAAGGTGATTTTCGACAAGATTTTCCAAGCGCAGAAACCCGGAAATGTGGCTGTGCTCATCACCGACCTCATCTATTCGCCCAAGAACACCGCAGGTGTGAGCGTGGACAAGATTTTCAACGAAGAAAACAGCCTTGCCACCTCCATCTTCACCAAGTATAAGGGCAAATCCATCATCGTGAATCAGCTCCGTGGCGACTACGACGGTCAATACTACCCCTACAATGGGCAGCCTTTCCAATATAAAGGACAGCGCCCTTTCTACGCCATCATTATCGCCGACGCTTCAACCATCGACCGCATGGCTAAAGACAACCGATTCGCCAACTTCCTGAATCTTTCGGGCACAATCAACAGTTACCGATTCAATCAAGCCAACACCACGCTCGACTATAAATTGGTGCCCGTGTGGAACAACAACGCTGGTCGTTGCCGCGAAAGTCGCGACCAGAAGGGCCTGATTACCAATTGTGAAGCCGACCGCGAAACTGGCATCCTCGCATTCAGCGTAGCAGTCAACTTCAACGGCCTGCAGAAAGATGACGCATTCCTCAGCAACCCTTCCAACTTCACCCTTCAGTCGCAAAACGGCTTCACCGTGAAAGTTGAGAAAATCGACCCTTCTGCCATCACAGGCAACAACAAGGCATATCTTGAAGGAATGACCCACGTGCTCACCTTCACAGGTAAACTCGGCACAGCAAAAGACGAAATCACCGTGAATTTGCGCAACGATTTCCCTGCATGGATTGAGCAATCCACCAGCCGCGACGATTCAAGCGCCTCTGCAACAGGATTCGCCACCACCACTTTCGGCCTCGAGCGATTCCTCCGCGGCATTTACGACGCTTTCTCTGCATCGCAATCCAACTACACCACTATGACTATCAAACTCGAAAAATAACGACAAAACAATATGGACAAAAAAGGTATTTATCTCATCACGGGCATCGTGGCCACAGTGCTTTTCTGGGTTTTCCGTGTAGAAGTGTACGAAGGGCTCTTCCAAGCACCTGGCTTTAGCGATGCCATGTACAACACCGGCATCTACGGCATCGTGGGCCTCATTACCGCCGCCATGGCATGGGGCGCAGCAGCCATTTTCTACTATGCCATCAACTCAGTGCAATTCTGCCGCTGGTGGCACTGGCTTTGCATTCTCGCCATCGTCACCATCATGGCGCCCATCGTGTGCTACTTCGTGAACTCCAGTATTTTCGATTCAGAGAACTATTCCTACGCAGCCGAAATGGTTTCGTTTGAAGGTGTAAACATGATTTTCACTGCAGTTCTCTATGTGGTGGCATCGTTCTCCATCCGCTGGTGGAGCACCAACTGCCGTCACACTCCATTCCCACAGTAACTAACCTCTATTAATCACACATATCATCATGAGATTATTCATTTTCGCTATCGGCGGCACGGGCTCCAGAGTGCTCAAGTCGCTCATCATGCTCTCGGCGGCAGGCGTCAAGCCTCTCGACGAAGACGGGCGTCCTATCCAAAACCTGGAACTGGTGCCTATCATCATCGACCCTCACAAGAGCAACGAAGATCTCAAACGCACCGAGCAGATGCTCACAGAATACTGCACCATTCGCGAGAAACTCTACGGACGCGAAGTGAATGGCGACGGATTCTTTGCAACAAAAATCAGCACGCTCCGCTCTATCATGGGCATGACGGCAACGCCTATCAACGACACCTTCATCTTCAACATGGAGGCTGTGGGGCAGACCAAGTTCCGCCCGCTTATCAACTACGACACCATGAACGAGCCCAACCAGGCGCTCACTTCGCTCCTTTTTGCCGACTACCAACTTGAAAACAAGATGAACATCGGCTTTGTGGGGTCGCCTAACATCGGTTCGGTGGCGCTCAACATGATTAAGGACAGCGAGGAATTCAAGGCTTTTGCCAATGTGTTTGGCGAGGGCGACCGCATATTTTTCATCAGCAGTATTTTCGGTGGCACCGGCGCTGCAGGCTTCCCTATTTTGGTGAAAAATATCCGCCAAGCCCACAACCTTGATGTGAGCAACAAGAATTTCTTGCGACAAGCGCCCATCGGCGGCCTTACCGTGCTCCCCTATTTCAACCTCAACAACAGTCAGGGCAAGAGTATCGACAAGGCCGACTTCGTGGTGAAAACGCAAAGCGCACTACAATACTACAACGAAACGCTCACCGGTGAAGCCGACCGTAGCGTGAACGCCATTTTCTACCTTGGCGACCAAACCTCATCGATTCCTTACGACTACGACCCTGGCAACATCCGCGACCAGCACAACCCTGCCCACTTGGTGGAAATGGTTGGCGCGATGGCAGTGCTGAAGTTTGCCGGCATGGACGAGAAGCAATTCCTCGATGGCATGGGCGGTTTCCACCCCACCAAGGCATTTGAATACGGACTCGACAAGGATTTGCTCGACGTAGACTTCACCACCTTCGGCCAGGAGACTCGTCGCCTCATCTATCGCCCGATGGTGAAATTCCACATGCTGTTCATCTACATGCGCACCGCCCTGAAGGCTATTATCGGCCAAGGCTACACGCAAGATGAGCCCAAGATTCGCAGCGAGTTCACCACCACGCAGTTCTACCGCACCCTCGTGGACCAGTTCTTCGATTTCTACACCGAATGGCTCACCGAGATGCACGGCAACCTGCGCCATGTGGAACTCTTCAACGTGGGCGAAAACAACTTGGCGAACATCATCCACAATGTGGTTACCAAAAAGGGCTTCTTCGGTCGTAAGAACGTGGATGCCAATTCATTTAACGCCGAGCTCAACAAATTGAGTCGCGACAACAAGAAGTACAGCGACCGCACGGTGGAATACAAGTTGCTCGACCTCTTCAACCAGGCCGCTGGCAACATTCTTGACGACAAATACGAAAACATCAATTAAGCCTCACACACCATGAGCAAGATTCTTTCATACAACAACAAGACCACCAAAACCAGTTCGGAAGACTGGATTGCAGTGGAACCATATAGCGACGACGACATCCGTCAAATCAAAGACCCTAATGGTGGGCTTTCTCGCAACCCTCGCACGGCTATCCCCAGCCCGTTTGCACAACTCGACCTCGTGAAAAACGCGTTCGAGCACTTGCAACCCACGCCTCAAGGCATGGCGGGTATCGCCAGCGAGCAAATCATGGTGAGCAATGCGCTCGACGTGGCTCAACTTTTCTTTGAATACGAAAACCACCGCGACCAGTTACACATCGTGCGCTGGAACAAGACTGCCGAACTCGAGCGACTGAAGGCTTCGCCCGAGCACCGCCTGTTTGGCGAAACGCTTGAGCTCTTCCTCCAGGCCGACCGTGTCTACAATTTTGCGCAGCTCCAAGACTGGTACATCCTGTTGCTTAACAATCAGGTGATTGGCGCCACAAGTCCGTCGTCGTTCACGATGGCAGCACCCAATGTGGGCACCATCGACACGGTGAATGTGGAGCCTAACGTGAAACTTTTCGGCCAAATCCGCGACCTCTGGCAACGCGACGATGAATTCATCTATCATCTGTTCCTCTTGTTCAACGCGCACACGTCACTGCGCCGCTCGCTGGGCAACGTTTACCAATATATGGTCAACAATCTGATGCTCATCCAGCGCCACAAGCCCGAACTCTACAACCGCATCATCGGCGTGATTCCTAACCCCACAGCGCTCCAAGCCGACCGCGAGCCGGTAGTTCGCCAGATGCTCGACATGCAGTTCTCGCCATTTGCTGGCGAAAATGCTGTGAGTGTGCTCAGCGCCCCTCTCTATCGCAAGAAGATGGTGGATGTGACTTCAAGCGCCGCTACCAGCGACTTCGTGATTGCGCCTACACGCGAACAGGCCGAGGGCGAATTGCTGCCGTTGGTGCTTCGCAACAATTTCAACGGCTCGGTGGACCATTACACCTACATCAACCGCGAATGGGATAGCGCTACCGAAGTGTATGCCGATGGCGTGCCTATGGACGAACGACACTTGCCCGACACGAGCATTCTCTATCCATTCCTCACCACAGCCGACTTCTTCACCGAAAACATTATCCGACTGGGTGGCACTAGCGACGACAACCACTACTTCGACGGCAACATTGAGCGCGCCACCGGTGCAAGCAC
>JAKSMA010000067.1 GCA_024400895.1 Muribaculaceae bacterium
TTACCATGGCCAACATCATTCAGCGTACACATAAACCTACGCTCATCCTGTCGCACAACAAGACTTTGGCGGCACAGCTGTATAGTGAATTCAAGAGTTTCTTTCCAGAGAACTCCGTTCACTATTTTGTGTCGTACTACGACTATTATCAGCCAGAAGCCTACATTCCATCATCAGATAAATACATAGAAAAAGACCTCCAAATCAACGAGGAAATCGACCGCCTTCGCCTGAGCACTGTCACCGCCCTGCTGTCGGGCCGCCGCGACATTATCGTGGTAGCCACTGTGAGCTGCATCTACGGCATGGGAAATCCCGACAATATCAAGAACAACGCCGTAGACATTGAGGTGGGCCAAAACATCGGTCGTGACGAATTCCTCCGCAAACTCGTCGACGCCCTCTATTCGCGAAATGAAATGGAGCCGCAGATGGGTAATTTCCGTGTAAAAGGCGACACTGTGGATGTGTTTCTGGCGGGTGAAGAGATTATTCTGCGCGTGATTTTCTGGGGCAACGAAATTGAAAGCATCGACGAACTTGACAAAACCACGCAACTCCCAACAGGGCGCACGATGGATAAGTTCAAAATCTTCCCAGCCAATGTGTTTGTAGCGGAAAAGTCACACTTGGGCGAAGTGCTCGGACAAATCCATATCGATTTGGGAAATCAAGTGGACGCATTCTATCGTGAGGCACGCCCCGTGGAAGCAAAGCGATTGAAAGAACGCGTGGAATACGACCTTGAAATGATTCGCGAGGTGGGCTATTGCTCCGGCATTGAGAATTATTCACGCTATTTCGATGGCAGAGAACCTGGTCAACGCCCGTTCTGTCTGCTCGACTGTATGCCCGACGACTTCCTCACCATCATCGACGAAAGCCATGTGACAGTGCCACAAATCAGAGCAATGTTTGGCGGCGACCAAAGCAGAAAAATCAACTTGGTGAACTATGGTTTCCGCCTCGAAGCTGCCGTCGACAACCGCCCTCTCCGATTTGAAGAATTTGAAGCCCTCACTGGGCAAACGATATATGTGAGCGCAACACCAGCTGACTACGAATTGCGTCAGAGCGAAGGTGTTGTGACCGAGCAGATTATCCGCCCTACAGGTTTGCTCGACCCAAAGATATCTGTGCGTCCGTCGCGTGGACAAAGCGACGATTTGCTTGAAGAAGTGCAACTTCGCATCGAGCGCCACGAACGCACGCTGGTAACAACACTCACCAAACGCATGGCAGAAGAACTCAGTGCCTACATGGGCCGTATTGGCATCCGTTGCGCCTATATGCACAGCGATGTGGAAACGATGGACCGCATCCAAATCCTCGACGACTTGAGGGCTGGCGCACTCGATGTGCTCATCGGTGTGAACTTGTTGCGCGAGGGCCTCGATCTCCCAGAGGTATCGCTGGTGGCCATTATCGACGCCGACAAGGAAGGCTTCCTCCGCAGCCACCGTTCGCTCACCCAAACTGCCGGCCGTGCCGCGCGTAACCTGAACGGCGAAGTGATTATGTATGCCGACAATATCACAGCATCGATGCAGAAAACCATCGATGAAACCGAACGCCGCCGCTCTCTGCAACTAAAATACAACGAAGAGCACGGCATCACGCCACAAGCCATCATCAAGGCGCGCAACGCAATTATTGGCGTCGACACAGAACTACAGCCAAACGAAGCCGTGGCCAAACACGCACGCAAATACGAAAACAATGTAGTAGACTATACGCCACTTCAAAAGCAGGTACAAGCCGAATTCCACCCTGCAAGTGGTATTGCCGCCGACCCTGTGGTGCAATATATGGCCGAACACGATATAGAGAAGGCCATCGAACGCCTCAATTCCGAAATGATTAAGGCTGCTAAAGAAATGCGCTTCCTCGAGGCTGCTCAATATCGCGATGAGATTATCAAACTGAAAGAAAAAATCGAACAAGACAAGGGATGAAACAACGCCAGCAAAACAACGAACGCGACCATCGTATCAATCGCCAATGGCTTCCTACCACAAAGAAAGAAATCGACCACTTGGGATGGGACCACATTGATGTGATTTTCTTCACGGGCGACGCCTATATCGACCACCCCTCGATGGGTGCTGCCGTAATTGGACGCGTGTTGGAGGCACATGGCTACAATGTGGCTATCGTTCCGCAACCCAACTGGCGTGACGACTTGCGCGATTTCAAGAAGTTGGGTCGCCCTCGTTTGTTTTTTGCCGTCAGTGCTGGTGCAATGGACTCGATGGTCAACCATTACACAGCCAACCGCCGACGTCGCAGCGACGACGCCTACACACCCGACGGTCGTGCCGGACAACGTCCCGACTGCCCAACCGTGGTATATAGCGAGATTTTGAAACGCCTTTGGCCCGATGTGCCAGTGGTGACCGGTGGCATTGAAGCTTCATTGAGGCGACTCGCCCATTACGACTATTGGAAAGACCGACTCGTTCCTTCAATATTAATTGATAGCCCAGCCGACATTATGGTGTATGGGATGGGCGAAAAGCCAATGCTTCAGATTGCCGAAGCACTCAACGACGGTATGCCTATTGAGGCATTGCTCGATATTCCACAGACGGTAGTTCGCCGCCCATTGAGCGAGATTCCCACTGATGGCAAGGATGTGGTGCTCCACTCTTTTGAAGAATGCCTTCGCGACAAGAAAAAACAAGCTGAAAATTTCAGAAACATCGAAATCGAGTCGAACCTCTGGAACGGCCACACTTTATGGCAAGCTACTGGCGACATTGCCATCAAGGTGAATCGCACCAATCCTCCTATGACAACCGAGGAAATTGATGCAACTTTCGATTTGCCTTACACTCGCTTGCCCCACCCTCGCTACAACGGCAAGCGAATCCCTGCCTACGAAATGATTCGCCACTCGGTGAATATGCACCGCGGATGCTTTGGCGGATGTGCCTTCTGTACCATCAGTGCACATCAAGGCAAATTTATCGCTTCCAGAAGCAAGGAGAGCATCATGCGTGAGGTGAAACAAGTGGTGGCTATGGACGACTTCAAAGGCTATATCAGCGACTTGGGTGGTCCGAGCGCCAACATGTATGGTATGCATGGCAAAGACCTTGACCGATGCAAGCGCTGTGCCCGTCCATCATGCTTGCACCCAAAGCCTTGCAGCAACCTCAATACCGACCATAGTGCCCTTTTGGATATTTATCACGCTGTGGATGCACTTCCTGAAGTGAAAAAATCGTTTATCGGCAGTGGTGTGCGCTACGACCTTTCGATGCACAAAACCGGCGATGAGAAAGTGGACAAAGTGAATCGACAATACAATGAAGAATTGATTCGATTCCATGTGTCGGGCCGCTTGAAAGTGGCTCCAGAAAACACCAGCGACAATGTGCTCAACCTCATGCGAAAGCCTTCATTTGACCTTTTCTACCAATTCAAGGCGATTTTCGACCGCATGAACGAGAAGTATGGGCTGAAACAACAAATCATCCCCTACTTTATATCTTCACACCCTGGATGCACAGAAGAAGACATGGCAGAACTGGCAGCCATCACCAAAGAACTTGACTTCCATTTAGAGCAGGTGCAAGACTTCACCCCTACGCCTATGACGGTGAGCACTGAAGCATTTTACACCGGATACCATCCTTACACACTCCAGCCTGTATTCACTGCAAAAGCAAAGGAAGAGAAACTGGCACAAAGGAAATATTTCTTCTGGTATGAAAAAGCAAACAAAGCTGATATCATTGCATCTTTGCGACGCATGCACCGACCCGACCTTCTATCCCGCCTTTATCCAAATGGCGGTGCTTCGACGTATTCATCACCAGCAAAAAAAGAAGCATACTCCACCACAGGTAAAAGAGGAAAATACCACCCACACAAAGGGCCATCGGGAAGCTTTGGACCCGCCCGACCTCATGCGCGCTACCCAAACCCTAAAAAAAGAAGATAAAACTACCACCAAAAAACACATAAAAAATGCGACAAACTCAACTTTTTGGCAACGACACGATTATAGTGTTTTGTTAAAATAGCTAAATTTCTTCTTTTTTATTATATATAATTGTATTTTTGTGAAAAATCACAAATTAAGTAGGCATATTTTCAACAAATTATGTCCCTATTTTTATGTAAGCCTTTTATCTACGGTTATATCGAAAACAATTTTAAGAACTATAATATCAAGATAAGATGAAGGATTTTGTATTTATTGGCAAAGAAAGATGGTGTAAATCCCTACTCACATTTGCACTGTTCTTAATTTCAGCATTTCAAATAGGTGCTGTGACACTTAACTCAACAAATTTCCCGGATGCTAATTTCCGTTCAGCTTTAGCATCTACTTTAGGAATCTCTGAAGGGTCAAACTTTGATGCCACCACAGTGCAATCACTCGATTTAACTGATAAAGGCATCACCGACCTCACCGGCATCGCCTACTTCACTGCCATCAAGACACTGATTCTCGATGACAACGACCTTGATTTCCTTTTTCTTGAATCAAATACAGCTTTAGAGGTGCTTTCAATAAAAAACAACGACCACATGATTGGCTTCAGCACCACTAAAGCCCAAGCTGGTGCCCACTACATAAATCTATCAAGAACTACCGTGACACCTTTACGAGAATTCTATGCTGATGGAAGCGCCGAATTTGCATGGTTCTCATCAGTCTATTCTGTGTTCAAAGTCAACACTATAGAAAAGATTTCGCTTAAAGACTGTCCAAAAATGGCTGGTTGGGCACAAGGTATCTCCGACCAGAAGAATTCATTAAAATATCTCGACCTCACAAACACAGCTCAAACGACAGCGGGTCTTAATGCTTCAACAGCTATCCCTTCACTCACAAAACTTGAAACCCTTATCCTCGCAAACAACTCCACTATTTCCCATGTAAATGTAAGCGCATTGTCACAACTCAAGCACCTGGATTTGAGTGGGAATGACATCTATTTCAGAAACGGAACCTCATCCGCTTATTACCAACTTCACTACCTGACTGCTACCAATAACCCATTACTTGAAACGCTCAATGTTTCAAATTCAAAAATTGGTACAAATAGTGAAGCTGTAACAGGATTCCAACATCTAACGACATTTATTGGAGGAGGCAACAATACATACCAAAATTGGACTATTAACAACTGTCCTTCTATAGCAAACATTGATGTCAGTGGTGCTACAAGAATCACAACAATAAACATCACGAATAGCAATCTCGCTACATTGCCAACCATTACAACCGATGCGAGCAATTCGTTGTTGACCACTCTAAACTTGAATGGGAATCAATTTACCGATGTACCTACTGAAGGTGTACCTTCAACGGTGAAATTCATGACATTGCAACAAAACAATTTTGCTGCCGACTACATGCTTAACGGTGCCACTCATCTTACCGGTCTTGACCTTGGCAAGAATAGTTTCACAAAACTCACCGTTACCAACACCGACTTAAACGCCCTCTCTCTCGACGCTTGTGCAAGTCTGGCAACACTTGAAATGCATGGCAATGAAAACATTGTGAAGACTGCAGAAAGCAACGACATTACTGCTACGACTGGTGAAGGTGTGTATATCAAAGGATTAAGTGCACTCAAAACCCTCAACATCGAAAACAGCAACTTTGCAACTCTCGGTCAAAACAATTCTACTCAAGGATGCTCTGGCATTGAAACTTTGAAGGCCGCGCACAATAAGTTCACTACCTTCAGCAATGCCTACACATCATTCTCTTCTGGTTCTCGCACTGCTGAGGCAGCTCGTCCAAGTCTTGAACATCTCACTGGGCTCAAATATCTGGATTTAAGCCACAACGAACTTCAAGATTCACTGCACTTGTTCAAAAACACTAATCTTGAAACACTTATTGTGAACCACAACCGCAGTATCAAGGAGTACGGAACACTTGAAAATTATCTTGCCAACAGTGAAGTTGTAAACCAAGGCAATGCACCCACCTCGGTGACTGTAAATAGCAAAACAACCACTTGGCATGGCTATGTAAACAAAACCACAACAGGCAAAAGATATATCGCTTACGACGATGTGATGGGATATGATGTGGGCGCGTTCAACGACACCACAGGCCTTCGCATGCTTAACCTTGTTAAAAATGTGAAATTAAAATGTGTGGATATCAGTCACACATTTATAGAAAATACAGCTGCAGCAGAATCCTATATGGCCAACTTCCAAACAAAATTTGCTGAAGTGCCCAACAATGTTCAGCCAAGTTTCATTTACATCGCACCAACCCATAACACATTGGAAGAATTCTATGCCGACTACAATGGCATGAAAACCTTTGGTTTTGTAAACTACTCATACTCAAAACTAAAACGTATCAGTCAAATTGAGATGCGTGGCCAAGATGCCGGCACTATGCAGGGCTCGCTCAACCCTAACCGCTCTGGCATGATTCCTAATCTTGAATACCTCGATATCTCCAATAGCGATCTTGATTCCATCGGTGTAACAAATTGCAAGAATCTGAAATATTTGAACGTATCGGGCAACTTCACTAAAAACAATAAGGACTATTGGGTTTCTAAAAGTAAATGGAATGCGCAGGACGGCAGAGGTTTCGTGCTGAATCTCACAGGATGCGACAACCTCGTGGAATGTCGTGCTGAAAACATTCCTTACACTCACACTGTGCTTGCATCAAACCGCCCTACCCTTTCGTCACTCAAACTCAGCCAAGACCCAACAAATACGCAACTGAAAAATATATTTGTAGACAACACAGGTCTGCCTGCAATTGGTAACCAAGCCTATACTCCATCCACATTCCCCACTCGCATCAATAGCGAACTTGAGTTGACTGAACAAACTGCCAACCTCGGTCTGTCAGGCATTGGCACTTGCCCTAACTTGCAACTGATTTATTGCAACAACAACAATGCTCTCAAAGCACTTGACGTGACCGAAAACGCATCGCTTAAATATCTCCATGCCTACAACAATGCATATGGCGAAGACAACAGTGATGCAAGCGGCTTGAATCTTGCGAACAACACCAACCTCGTGACTGCTTGGGTATCAAATAGTGGTTTGCAATCGCTTGATGCAACAAATCACGCAACGCTCGACACACTCAAATGCTACGCCAATGCACATCTGCAAACCCTCACAGTAAGCGGATCTGCAAGCATGCGCTATCTCGACTTGGCACGATGCCATGTTGCCGCCCTTGATTTGAGCAGCAATACCGGCTTGGTGCACTTCGACTGCAGCAACGATGTGAAATGTACAACAGAAGCAGGCAACTGGATTAGCGACTTGGATTTCACCAATGCTACATCATTGGCTACCGTGATTGCCAACAACAACAATCTATACAGTCTGAAGGCTCCTGCTGCGACACTCACTAAAATAGAGTTTGCCCACAACCACATCAACGGCATCGACTTGAGCCATGCAACAGCATTGACAGCAGCAAACATCGCCGACGAAGACAATGGCCGCGTCATCACTTCTGAAGCGAGTGTGCTAACTAAATACAACGAAACAGGTACCACAATTTTATCACAAGACAAAATCTACTATCTCCAACTTGTAGAAAATGCTGGTGATGCAAAAGAAGGCCATAATTCGTTCCTCGAAGCAAGAGAAAGCGTGGATGAACTGAAGCAAACCCCTCGTCCATCACTTGCAAACGACGGCATGACTATTGCAAAAGTAACCAGCTGGGCAAGTGGATTCAGCGGTATCGTTGAAGGTTCAAGAAAAGCGGCTTCAGCTTCCGACCTCGACAGCGAGAAAACTTATGGTAAGATTGTTGTCCTCACCCCAACTGCAGAAGACACCGAAGGTGCTTACGGTAGTGTGACCTACAAATACAACAACGGCATTTCCGAAAGTGAATTCTATCTTGATTGGAGCGCTGCTGCAAGCCTCGTAACAGGTGTGGATGATGTCAACGCTGAAAAAACAGTGGACAAGGTGGTTTATGTGAATGCGATGGGACAAGAAAGTGCTGAGCCATTCAGCGGTGTCAACATCGTGGTTACTCACTACACCGACGGTTCAACTTCTTCAGTAAAAATTTTGAAATAATTCAATCCTCATCAAATAATAGTGTCGGTTCGAAAACAACCGGCATTACTTCATATCTTTAGTAAGTAGTTCCCTTGTAGGTGAAAGAATCAAAGCAGTTGCCATGCACCACCTTGTTCAGAGCTGTGCTGCTGAATGAAGCATCCATGCTTACTTCAAGAATATCAAAACCTTAGGCGTGTCGCGTAAAAAGTATGCCGATGCTGGTTACCAGTCATATTCACAACTGAAAGATGTGGATTTGTCGATGAATACAGCGCTCACCACTGTAGACCTCGGTTACAACCAACTCAGCAAAATTGACTTGAGCAAAAACAAAGCGCTCACCATTCTGAATGTGGCACACATGAAACTGTGTGCTGTCAATCTCAGCAGCACCACCCCACTGGCGGAAATCAACACCGACAACAATTTCCGCAATGCAAAAGCAAGCGCACTGCAATGGCAAGCAAATGGAAAATATTATTACGCTTTCTATTTGCGCACAAGCGCTACCGGAGAAAGTGCTGATACATTGGTGCATCATCAAATCGACAAAGCACTCGGTGCAACTATGGCTGATGATGGTTTCAAACTGAGCCACGCATCTAACTGGTATGCGGCAAACGCCACCACTGGCAATGAGTTCACTTCTGGACAAGAACTGACCGTTACCAATGCCGGCACAAGCTTCGGTTATCATGAAGAGCTAAATGGCAATATTGTGGTGGTGAAAGTTATTGAATCTGCAACCCCTCTCAGCGTGGTTCCATCTGATATGCCAAACGCTGTAGCCTACGATTACAACATTCTGGCACGAGGCATCCAGAAGACCAAGTTCTTCCTAAAAGTTGACTATCCAGAAATTAAGACCGACGTTTTGAAAGGCGATGTGAACATGGACGGAAATGTGGATGTGAGCGATGTGACTACACTCATCAACTACATCTTAGGCAACAACCCATCACCATTCAACCTCAACGCTGCCGACATCGACAACAACCATACATACGACGTGAGCGATGTGACTTCCCTCATTTCCCTCATTATTCAATAATAGAAATTCACCCTCTCCTATAACTCAAGGCTGGCTCCATCAATGCCAGCCTTGCCTTTTTCGTTGAAAAAAATCGGTGATTCTTTCTTTTTTTGACAAAAAACACATACATTTGTCATTTCAAAATTACTAATAACAAAAACCAACTATCATAACTATGAGTATATCAATATATACACTTACATCAGAACTTCACGATGCAGTCACTATAAATGAAGCCACAAAAAAATTTTCTGGCTCTCTCGAATTTGAATTTGATTTTAAAGACAGCGACTACACCACATACGGTGAAGCCGACCTCAACCTCATATACGTGCGCACAGGAGGAACAGAGGGCGTGTTCAAAAAGATTCAGTCACAATTGATGGCACAGTCTTCACGCCCATTCTATCTGCTCACATCTGGCGAAAGCAACTCGCTGGCAGCGTCAATGGAAATTCTTTCCTATCTACGTCAAAACAACTTGAAAGGCGAAATCATCCATGGCGATGCTTCCTACATCAATGCCCGCGTGAATGAACTCGCAAAAATGGAAAGCGCAAGAAAAAAGCTTGTAGGCATGCGTCTCGGCGTGATTGGCAAACCCAGCGATTGGCTGATTTCAAGCATGGCAAGTCCGGTGGCGGTAAAGAATAAACTCGGCATTGAGTTTGTCGACATCACCATTGAGGAAGTGCTCGCAACATATGAAACCATCGGCGAAGCTTCACAAGACTGTGCCAAACTTGCCGAGAAAGCGCCAAGCCAAGAAATCAAAGATGCAGTGCCAGGTGCCGTTCGCCTCTATTTCGCACTGAAGGAAATTGTGAAACGCTACAATCTTAATGGCTTCACCATCCGCTGTTTCGATTTGCTCAGCGTGCTCCACAACACCAGCTGCTACGCTCTTGCACGCCTCAACGCAGAAGGCATCGTGGCTGGTTGCGAAGGTGATGTGCCCACCCTTCTGTCGATGCTTATCAGTCAAGCTGTAACGGGAGTATCTGGCTTCCAAGCCAATCCTTCACGCATAAATCCTAAAAGTGGCGAAATGCTCGTAGCACACTGTACCATTCCGTTGAACATGGTGCAACGATACGAGCTCGACACTCATTTCGAAAGCGGTATTGGCATTGGCATCCGCGGCTACATGGCTAAGGGACCTGTCACCATATTCAAAGTGAGTGGCGACTTGTCGCGCCATTTCACAGCAGAAGCCTCTTTGCAACAATGCCAAGCAGAGCCAAACCTGTGCCGTACGCAACAAGTGATACAACTTGCAAATCCTGAGCAAGCCAACTATTTCCTTACCAATCC
>JAKSMA010000068.1 GCA_024400895.1 Muribaculaceae bacterium
AACAATATCCACACATTATTTATAAAAGAGAATTACTGACAGAAAATTCTGCAGTGGATTAATTAATTATTTATTTCAATTTAAACTATGAGTTCGAGCCCCCTAACCGCCGTATCTCCTATCGACGGCCGCTATCACAGCAAAACCGAATCGTTGGCACCTTATTTTTCTGAGTATGCACTCGTGCGCTATCGTGTGAATGTAGAAGTGGAATATTTTATCGCACTATGCGAGCTCCCTCTCCCCCAACTTGAAGGCGTAGACCCTGCATTGAAAGAAAAACTTCGCGACATCTACCGTGATTTCAGCGTTGAGGATGCACAGCGTGTGAAAGACATTGAAAGCATCACTAACCACGACGTGAAAGCAGTGGAGTATTTCCTGAAAGAGCAGTTCGATGCCCTCGGGCTGGAACAGTACAAGGAATTTATCCACTTCGGACTCACCTCTCAAGACATCAACAACACTTCTGTGCCTATGGCAGTGAAGGATGCCACCGAAAAGGTGTTTATCCCAATGCTTGAAGAAGTGATTGCTTGGCTCAACGAGCACGCCACCGAATGGTACGACATTCCTATGCTTGCCAAGACCCACGGACAGCCTGCATCACCCACTCGCCTGGGCAAAGAAATCAAAGTGTTTGCCTACCGTCTGGAAGAGCAGTTGGCTGCTCTGAAGGCAGTGCCGGTGAGCGGTAAGTTTGGTGGTGCAACCGGCAACTTCAACGCCCACCTCATCGCCTTCCCTGGCTACGACTGGCGTGCGTTTGGCAACAAGTTCCTCAACGAATACCTCGGTATCAAGCGTGAGGAATGGACCACTCAAATTTCAAACTACGACAACTTGGGTGCGCTGCTCGACGCGATGAAGCGCATCAACACCATACTCATCGACCTTGACCGCGACTTCTGGATGTACATTTCGATGAACTACTTCAAACAAAAAATCAAGGCTGGCGAAGTGGGCTCAAGCGCGATGCCTCACAAGGTGAATCCTATCGACTTTGAAAACAGCGAAGGCAATATGGGCATCGCCAACAGCATTCTCCAATTCCTGAGCATGAAGCTGCCTATCTCTCGCCTTCAACGTGACCTCACCGACTCGACCGTGCTTCGCAACGTGGGTGTGCCCATGGGCCATATGATGATTGCCCTTGCCAGCACACTGAAGGGCTTGAACAAGCTCATCCTCAACCGCGATGCCATTGATGCCGACCTCGACAGCATGTGGAGTGTGGTGGCTGAAGCTATGCAGACCATTCTTCGCCGCGAAGGCTATCCCAAGCCATACGAAACGCTGAAAGCGCTCACCCGTACCAACGAGGTGGTCGATGCTAAGCGTATCGCAGAATTCGTGGAAACCCTGAATGTGAGCGACGAGGTGAAGGCAGAGCTCCGCAGCATCACCCCTCACAGCTACACAGGATATTAAAACTCTATCTCCGGCAAAGATAGAGAGAGGTTGTTTCTTCAAATTTCAATATCGCACGCTGAAAAATTTCGCTTATTTATCGAAAAAACTCCTGCAGCATATTGTATATGAAAAAAAATCTCTATCTTTGTCGTAGATTTTAGTATTGGATGAAGTGCGCTGAGAATTTCGCACATCTCCTAATTTAGATAATTACTACAGCTAAATATAGGCCGAGAGGCCACAGTTTAAAAACAATCAAAATCTAATTTCAGACTACGATGGAAGAGAATTTAGAAAAAAAACCAAAAAGACCACGTATCGGTGGCACAGTACCCGTAATCGAGGATAATGATTCCTCACGCTATGAAAATGCAGGCCAAGAAGGCCAAGCTCAAGGTGGATATAACAACGACTACCAGCAACGTGGCAGCTACTATCAGCAACGCGGTGGTTACCAGCAGCGCGGTGGCTATCAGCAGCGCGGTGGTTACCAGCAACGCGGTGGCTATCAGCAACGTGGCGGTTACCAACAGCAAGGTGAAGATGGCGGTCAACAAGGTGGCGGTTACCAACAACGCGGTGGTTATCGTCAGCAAGGTGGTGGATATCGTCAGCAAGGCGGCGGCTATCGTCAGCAAGGTGGCGGCTATCGTCAACAAGGCGCCGGCTATCGTCAGCAAGGTGGTGGTTATCGTCAGCAAGGCGGTGGCTATCGTCAGCAAGGCGGTTACCAACAAGGTGGCGGCTATCAGCAACGCGGTGGCTTCAAAAAACGCCCACTACACCAACAAGGACCACGTCCACAAATGCGTTTCGTTCCACGTCCTCAGCCTGTTGAATACGAGGAAGCAATCATCGATCCAAATGCAGAAATTCGTTTAAACAAGTTCATGGCCAATGCAGGTGTATGCTCACGCCGTGAAGCCGACGAACTGATTACCAAGGGATTGGTACAGGTGAATGGGGAGCCTGTTACCGAACTCGGTGTGAAAATCACTGCAAAGGACACCGTAGAATACAACGACAAGATTGTGACAAGCGAGCGCAAAATCTATATTTTGCTCAATAAGCCAAAGGATTGCGTCACCACAAGCGACGACCCTAACGGCCGCAAGACCGTGATGGACCTCGTGAAGGGCGCTTGTGAAGAACGCATCTACCCAGTAGGTCGTCTCGACCGCAACACCACCGGTGTGCTCTTGCTCACCAACGATGGCGACCTGGCTTCTAAGCTCACTCACCCAAAATATGTGAAGAAGAAAATCTACCAAGTGTGGACCGACAAGCCCATCAGCGAAGAAGACATGCAACACATTGCCGACGGCGTTGAACTCGACGACGGACCAATCCATGCCGATGCTGTAAGCTATGTTTCACCAACCGACCGCAAGCAAGCAGGTATTGAAATCCACTCTGGCCGCAACCGCGTGGTTCGTCGCATTTTCGAATCGCTCGGCTATCACGTAGTGAAGCTCGACCGTGTGTATTTCGCAGGCCTCACCAAGAAGAACTTGCCTCGCGGACGCTGGCGCTACCTCACTCAGGAAGAAGTGAACTTCTTGAAACAGAACTCTTTTGAATAATTAATACACATCTGTTCTCACTACTGAAACAATGGAAATTAAAAGAACAAAAATTGTTGACATCTTCAACCCCGAACTCATTGGCACCGACGTGTGCGTGAAAGGATGGGTTCGTACCCGCCGCGGTAACAAGCAGGTGCAATTCATTGCCCTCAACGACGGGTCAACAATCAAAAATGTGCAAATCGTAGTCGACCCTGCTAAAATCGACGAAAATTTGCTCAAAGACATTACCACCGGTGCCTGCATTGGCGCCACTGGTAAGCTCGTAGAAAGCCAGGGGGCTGGCCAAAGCGTGGAAATCCAGGGCGAAAACATCGTGCTCTACGGCACTTGCCCTAACGATTACCCAATGCAGAAGAAAGGCCAGTCGTTTGAATATATGCGTAAGCATGCACACATGCGTCTGCGCACCAACACTTTCGGCGCAGTGTTCCGCATTCGCCACAATATGGCAATGGCTGTGCACCGCTATTTCAGCGACCACGGTTTCTTCTATTTCCACTCACCTATCATCACTGCAAGCGACTGCGAAGGCGCTGGCGAAATGTTCCAGGTGACCACAAAGAACCTCTACAAGCTTGAAAAGGACGACCAAGGCAGCATCAAATACGACGACGACTTCTTCGGCAAAATGACCTCGCTCACCGTGAGCGGTCAGCTTGAAGGCGAACTCGGTGCCACAGCACTCGGCGCTATCTACACTTTCGGCCCTACTTTCCGTGCCGAAAACAGCAACACGCCACGCCACTTGGCTGAATTCTGGATGATTGAGCCAGAAGTTGCCTTCCTCGAACTCAACGGCCTCATGGACCTTGAGGAAGACTTTATCAAGTAGTGCGTGAAGTGGGCGCTCGACAACTGCAAGGACGACCTCGAATTCCTCAACAAGATGATCGACAAGGGACTTATCGAACGCCTTGAAGGCATATTGAAGGACAACTTCGTGCGTCTGGAATACACCGAAGGCATCAAGATTCTTGAAGAAGCTGCCAGCAATGGCGTGAAGTTTGAATTCCCTATCAGTTGGGGCGGCGACCTCGCCAGCGAACACGAACGCTACTTGGTGGAAACCCACTTCAAGAAACCAGTTATCCTCTACAACTATCCTCGCGAAATCAAGGCCTTCTATATGAAGCAAAACGAAGAGCCAGAAGAACGCCGCACCGTACAGGGTACCGACGTGCTCTTCCCACAAATCGGTGAAATCATCGGTGGCTCAGTTCGTGAAGAAAGTTTGGAAAAGCTCAATGGTGAAATCGAACGCCGCAACATCCCTACCAAGGACATGTGGTGGTATCTCGACACTCGCAAATACGGTTCATGCCCACACGCAGGTTTTGGTCTCGGTTTCGAACGCCTCATCCTCTTTGTGACTGGTATGCAAAACATTCGCGACGTGATTCCATTCCCACGCACGCCAAAGAACGCTGAATTCTAAATTCAATTCCGAAAATATTTTTTCATTCGTACTACCTCACTGCCGATAGCGAGGTAGTACTTTTTTTTAAAAATGTGCCCATGTAAACCCATAAAGTTCAGCCAAGTGACAATATTTATTTCTCATAGCCAGAAAAATAGAGTGGTATTCCCCTTATTGATGAACACCCACACACTTTATTTGCGATTCTTTGTTTCTTTGTGTGTACACTGCGAATGCGATCACAGTTGGTGTAAGTCCAAATCACAGAGGTAGGGAAATGACACAAATCTAGGCACACAATGTTTATCTCTTCTTCGGATAATCGACATTCTGACGCTCTCATTTTCTTCTCCAAATTATCAAATCGCAAGTTGACACAATCATGTAACTTACTAAAAAAATCTTCGTCCATAAATTGGGCGATTTTACAATTTTTTTTATTGAGTGAATATTTGTAGTCTTTAAGGAACTTCGCCATAATTCTTGAGTAACATTGGAGTGTAGAGTCTAGCGATTCCAGCAAAGCTTTGTGTTGTTGAGTAAATTGACTTGCCTTTTTTTCCAATTCTATAACACACTCCTCATTTTTGTCATTTAGCTGCTCCACCTGTGCTTGATAATAGTGTAGTTGTTTCTTGTATTCGTTTATATGTAGAGAAATCTGCTCATTAAGTATAGTAACCTCTGCCCTGGCTTTTTCAAAGGCCCTCCTATCTCGGCGTTGTTTTATGAAAAATACCCCGACAATAAGTAAAAGCACTGAAACAATTCCCACAATCATCTTCGCATACTTGACGTTCTGCTCATGTTCGTGCACCATTTCCACCATTCGTTCGCGTTCCTGCAAACTATTGTCTTGCATCTCTAATTCCAACTCATTGCTGATTTTATCGGGAATAGATATGTTCTCTACATATTTTTTATAATCACCTTCAACCTGCGCAATATTTGATACGCATTGATAATATTGTGAACTATCAACTGTTGTTTTTGGGGCAGGAAATTTATCTAAAATCAATTTTGCAGAATCAGCCCTACCAAGTTTCAAAAAAGATTCACATGCAATAAAATATGCATCTCTTCGAGTTAAATTACCGCGAGATAATGTTAAGGCTTCTATAGCATATTCTTTTGACTTTTCATATTTTTCTCCCACAAAGCAAATACCAGCAAGGTCCGTATTGGCTTTAATCAAAAATGAACTGTCTCCAGTTGCATTAAAACCTTCTAACCCTTTATACCCATAATAGTAAGCACTATCCAGATCAATAGTCGTATACAGTTCTGCCAAAAAACTATAACAATTATATTTGTATTTATTGTCCTTACTTACTTTTATCAAAGTGTCGTATTGCTCCTTTGTATCGAGAAATAGCAATCTTATTCTGAAGGTTCCTGTGATAAACGCATGCTATTTTTAAAAGTATATATCCCATATTGAAATGGTCATCTGCGGAACAAGCATATTCGGCACGCTTATAATATTCGATAGCAGAGACGGGGTCTTTCAATTCTTCCATTACACAGCCTTTGTATAACAGCGAGCGCATGCGATGATTAGTGTCTGTTCTTTTATGGTCATAGTAATTTACAGCAATATTGATCATACTATCGCTTGTCGCTGGAACATATGCTTTGTAACGAGCAATTGTGAAAAGGAGTGCGTAGTAAGCTTGGTCCTGTTCTCTCGTCAGCGAATCTATCGGGTAGGACTCTAGTAGAGAACATGCACTATCAGGATTGACAGCTATCAGCGAATCAATCATCACAAGGCTTGAGCGGTCCCCTGTTCTACCACAAGAAGACAGCATAACGGCTAAAAATATTATTACCAATAAGTGTTTGAATCGTTTCGTCATACCACAAAAGTAGCAATAATTTCGAAATCTCAAAAAAAGACACGATGTTTAGTTTACCTAAACTCTCCCCCTAATATCATCTATCAAAACTCATATTTACTAAAAAACGACGTTTGTTCGTGGCAATAACTTCTGAAAGCACTTAACAACACCGGCAATTCTCAGTAACAACAATCTCTAACAAACTATGGTTCAAACAATTATAACTATATTACAAAATCCCCCCTTTTATTTTTAGCACTAAATGGCTGGTTATCAACACTTTACAAATTGAATACATTTGCATTTTGCAACACGCTATTTATCAACACTTTACGTATGCAATGAGTACAAAATATTTTTGGATATCACATACATTTATCATTACTTTGCGAACGAATTGATTCACTAAAAATATTTAGATTATGTTAAAAAAATTTTATTCTTTGTTTTTCTTTTAGTTCTCACTATTCCGGATTGCTATTCTGCAACAAACAATAACCCAAAAGGGACAATAATAATTAGTGGAAAAGGGGTTCATTCTCCACATTTATCATCTCCCTATGTTACTTATCATCTTGCTTCTAGTATGCTCTCCATTGACTTCGGGAATCAGCCAATCGATGATTACACTGTGACGATTTCCTCCCCATTCACCGATATGGATTATTTTATCACCTCATCTTACACTACCATTCCCCTTTCGGTTGACGGCATTAGTGACTATTCTATCATTATTGAAACAGCAGAAGGTGATGTTTTTGAGGGTGTGCTTCTGGCAAGTGATTACTCTTCTGTAGATTCTATGTAATTATATTAAACACAGTAATTTTATGAAAACAAAAATTATATTATTGGCAATTGGAGCCGTATTAGTTACCGCATGTAACACAACAGATGATGCTGATGTGCTGGCACCTGCACCTCAACAGAAAGTGAAAATGAGAAGAGAAGCTCAAGTTGATTATCATGTCAGCGAGCAGCTTCTTCGTAAGTATGTCAACATGGTATCTCCTGATAAAACCATACAGGAAATCACCCCAATAGTGCGTAATCAAAACGACACATTGGCTTACATTGTACAATATTCACAAGGTTGGGATTTAATTTCCGCTGACACTAGAGTTACTCCTAATTTAGCATTTTCTGAAACAGGAATTTTAGACATGGAAGAATATTCTAACTCTGGAGCGGGAGAAATAGACGCGCTGTTGAATCACGTTGAGCAAACGAAACAATCTACGAACACAGAAGTGAATGCTACCTGGAAATTCCTTCAGCCAAAGCCTCGTGAAGTGAGTAATGATGCAGGAATCGCGCCATGCGGTGATGTAGGAGGCATGTGGGTTCCTGTGGATACTCAGTTTGTTGACAATGGTAGATATATTGGCCACATTATCCCAACACATTGGCATCAGGATGCACCATACAACAATGCATGTCCGTATGTTTATTTGGGAAGCTATGGATATCAAAAGTCGGTAACAGGATGTGGTCCTCTTGCTTGTAGCCAAGTTATTTATAAATACCTCAGAACAAACAACCCATATTCTGTAGCAATACCCGCCAACAGTGTTTCGACAAGTGGGCACTTGCAGTTTAGCAACTTTTCAACAGCCCAGTGGTCAAATTTGACTACAACTGACAATTCCCTCTCAACCTATATCACATATTTGGGCCAAGAGATTATGGGGGCTGAATATATTCCTTATATCGATGTGAATTCAAACCTTCACAGAGATGTAGGAGTCTCGGATATTTCATGCTGTGACGCATTAAATTGGGCACATCTCCAATATGATCAGAGTAGTTCTTTCAATTGGCAAAATATTGTATCTTCACTGCTGTCTTCTCGTCCAATTATTGTAGCAGGACGTGGTAGTGGCGGAGGACATATATTCATTATTGATGCTTTAAACAAGACCGATTTGAGAACAATCATCACCTATGAGTGGAGAGATACCTATCACCCAGATTACTGGGAACTGCAAAGAAACCCAAACTGGATGTTTGATTCTGCAACAAAGCATGATTTCAAAGGTGATGGAGATATTTATGAAGAAGAGGTGATTTTTGATGATAACATAAAGATTGCCATGAACTGGGGATATGGCGCAGCTTACGACAATGTGTTTTATCTATTGCGTGATGGAAGTACTACAATCAATCCATCCTGGACTGTTCAGGGTACTACTTATTCTATAGTAGATTTGATGCTGTATAATATCCGTCAATGAAGCCCTTGGAAATAAGTGTGTTATAAAATTTCGTAATTAATATTAAAAAACGGACAATTACCGTAGACATCAATACAAAATGTTGGACATTCAAGCAAATTGATTTAATTTTGCAACCCAAAATGAGGATTTGCTTAAAAATCGCCACGATTTAGCATCTGAAATATTATATATCACTCATCATAAAAAATAGTAAATATGAAAAAAACATTTTACAATCATTTCATCATCTGCGCATGCGCAATGATGGCGCTCAGTTCTTGTAACAACAACAGCAGCAACGACGACGAGCCAAAAATGCCATTAGAGCAGCCAGCGAAATACAGTATTCAACTTTCGCCTTCGCAACAAAAAGTGCTCACTCAAGGTAACGACTTTGCTTTCGATGTGCTCAAAGCAATCAACGACGAAAAAGACAATGTGTTCGTTTCGCCCTTCAGCCTTGGCCAAACTCTCGGCATGCTCGCTAATGGCGCCGAAGGGCAAACATTCGATGAAATTGCTGCGGTGCTGAAAATTGGCGATGGTATGTCGCTTGACGACATCAACAGCTATTACTCCACAATGAACAGCGCGCTCACAAGCATCAACAGCTCTGCAAAATTCATGGTTGCCAACTCACTGTGGCTGAACAAAAAATATGTCATTCTCGACAGCTACAAGACCGACATGAAGAATGTTTTTGGCGCAAAAGTGGAAACTCTTGATTTTAGCGACAGCAAGACTGTGGACGTCATTAACGGTTGGGTGAAGGAATCGACCAATGGCTACATTCCAAGCATTTTGGAAAAAGTGGATCCAGAACTTGACTGTGCATGGTTGCTCAACAGTGCATTCTTCAAAGGGAATTGGACATACTTCCCCAAGAAAAACACATATTCCGACAACTTCCGCAATATGCTCGGCAACGACGAAAATGTAAAGATGATGAAGACGGATGAAACCGGTGTGAATGGCATGGTCTCTGATAAGGAACTGGCTTTGGAACTCACTTATTCAGGAGCGGCTTTCCAGATGATAATCATTATGCCTCGACAAGAAGAAATCAACAGCTACATCAAAGCCTTTAATGGAGAGAAATATGCTCAAATCCTCTCACAAATGAAAAATAAAAATTCAGAGGTGATTCTGCCAAAGTTTAACAGCGCTTGCCAGAACGATTTCATAAAAGCGCTGAAAGTTATGGGACTGAACAGATTGCTTACGCCCTTTGTAGCAGAGCTTGGAAAAATCACACCTACAGATGGAGCCTATCTGTCACAAATGCTTCAAAACACCGCTATTGATGTGCAAGAAGTGGGCACAGTGGCTACGGCTACCACCGCTGGCAGTGTGGGTATATACACTTCTCCTGGTACTCCAGATGCTGCACAAATTATACAGTACAAAATCGACCGCCCATTCATCTATCTGATTAAGGAGCGCACCACTGGCGCAATTCTCTTTGTGGGCAAGGTGCAGAGCATGGCGGGCATGCAGTGATGCATCATGTTTTTTTAAGATGGTAGTTTAAATATGTAAAGTGAGGGGCTGTGCCAAAAGGCATGGCCCTTCTTTCGCTCTGAAGGCGAAAAAAAATCCCGCTGTTGAAGTGTCAGCGGGAATATTGGGGAAGTGATTTGCGACCGGATGTCGCTTGATGATTAATCAATCTTCACTTGCTTTTTTTCATTTGGGCAATCTGCGTGCTTGCCGTCGCATTGCTTATGAGCTTTCTTGCCAGCCTTGTCACATTCGTGCTTTGCAGTCTTGCATTCTTCGGTCATCTTGCCTTCTTT
>JAKSMA010000069.1 GCA_024400895.1 Muribaculaceae bacterium
GATTTAAACGTGGGGTATCAGGATTATATGAAAACATTATCCCGAACTCGCGTTAATAGGTTTTTATTCGCAATCACGTTGCCTGGCGCAATGCGCCGGAGGCTAACGTTTTGCGCTGTCAGCCAGCAAGGGTAAGCAACACGATAACGCTTATTGCGCTGGATTATAAATTGTTAAATAAATATTAAATTGCCAAATTTATTTGGTTTTCAACATAGAAGAACCGTCCCTTTTTACTAAAGGTGGGCAAAAAACAGCGAGCCCTGAGGCGTTGGTACCTCAGGGCTCGTGTTGTATGATAAACGGATGGGGTTAGAGTTTTTGACCCATTACGTTGTACTTAACACCGTCTTTTTCGATTACTACGCGGCCGTTTTCAATCATCTTCACAGCCTTTGAAGTTGTAGCCTTAACGTCGGTAACACCTGTTGGTTCTGGACCGTGGAATACATAAGTTTGACCAGAGCCTACCATCGTGTGTGTAGCATCTGGGTCGCTTACTCCATCGTACAAATCATAGAAACCATCATATTGTGCAGTGTATGCGCCGATTTCATAGTCAACAGCTACGAGTGTCTTGGTGTCGGCATTCCATTTCAAGTGTGCGTCTGTTTCGTCAAAGTCCTGATTCATACCAGCGAAAGTGCCGTCGGTAATCACCATCTCACCACCATATTTTGTTTGGTCCATACCTCCAAGATGCTGACCTTTAACAAAGGTGACAGTGTTGCCATCAATAGTGCCAACAACCCATTGTGGGTCGTCGATAAGAGCGAAAATGTTTTTCACATACATTGAATTACCAACAATGGCAACTTCAGATTGCCACTCCATGTCCTCGTAGAACACATAAGAGTAACCTGTGCAATTGTAATATTCAACAGTGGCTCCTTCTGGAGGAGTGGTTTGAGCATTTGCTACTGCGAAACCGAGCAAAGCGGCAAAAATGAGTAATGATTTCTTCATAAAAGCGATTGTTAAATTATTAGATGTTATTAATTTCACTACAAAGATACTAAAAAATAACTTTTTTCCAAAATAATATTTTCATCACATAGTCAATCCGCAGGAAAAAGTTATTTTTTGAAGCAAATTCGCAAAGGCGATAATCATCATATTCGCGAGAAGATAGATTCAAAAATGGCGCGGAGAGCTGATTTGTCGGCAATGGTGGCACGGAGTTCGGCAAGTCGCTTGGCGTTGTCGCTCTCTGGAATCCAGAGTTGCAAGTAGCCACCTTCGGCATACTTTTCGTGCACATGCTCTACCAGCCGTTCCCACTGCCCTTCTTTATCCAAACCGGGGAAATGGCTACGGGTGTACTGCATGGTGCGAATAATCACCGTTTCGGGCACAATCTGTCTGTCGGACTCAGCCACAAGGCGGCCGTAGATGGTGCGGGGCGCATGCTTGCTCGATGCTCGATGGTCTTCAGCAGCATCTGCCATCAAATCAATTTCATCTTTGGTGAACCACTGAAGCAGACGCTCATCGGCACGCATAAAGATGGCGCTGTCGGTATGATGATGCTCGCGACCTTTTGCCAATCCCACATCGTGGTAGGCAGCCGCTACGAGGAGCATGGTTTCATCGACTTCTGGATAGAATTGCGCCAATTTATGGCTGGTCGCCATCACTGCGTGTGCATGATCGCGCTGATGACCTGCATCAAAATCATCGTAAAGAGGCACAATCTCTGCCTCAAGAAAATCGGCTATTTGCTGATGAAAGGAGCGTTTCATTATTTCTTATTCAAATATTCCACAATGCCTTGTGCAGTGCAAGCTGTACAATCTTTTTCGGTAAGAATTTCTGCCATTCGGCGGTAACCTTGAAGCATTTGTTCGCGTTCGGGAGAATCTGTAAGCACTGCTGTAAGATGACTATCCACAGCTTCAACGGAACAGAAGTGCAACAGGAGTTCAGGGATAACGGGCTCATCGGTCACCAGATTGGGCAAAGTAACATATTTACCCTTGAGCAATCGGCGATAGAACTTAAATAGGAGCTTGCTGCCGTTCATGCGATAGCACGCCACTTGAGGTGTACCCAAAATGGCCGTCTCGAGTGTGGCGGTGCCACTGGTGACGAGTGCCACACGAGCATGGTGTACCAATTCAAACGACTTGCCATAAAGCACAGGCACTGATGTTCCCAATGGCTCAAGCACCTCATCGTAGAGGCTCTGGTCGATGCTCGGTGCACCAGCAATCACCAGTTGACAATCTGTGTGACGCAAAGCTGCCTCCACCATGGTGGGCAGGTTGTCGCGTATTTCCTTACGGCGCGACCCAGGCACAAGAGCAATGACGGGCTTATCTTCATCAAGGCTGTTTTCGGCAGCGAATGTGCTGAAATGTGTAAACTTTTCAGACGCCTCAGCAATCTCTTTCACAGTAGGATTTCCCACATATTCCACCTCATAGTTGTGCTTGCGGAAGAATGCCGTTTCAAATGGAAGGATGGAGAACAGGCGTGCTATGTAGCGCTTGATATCCTTCACGCGATATTCCTTCCACACCCACACCTTCGGCGAAATGAAATAGAAGCAAGGTATGCCTTGAGCATGAGCAAACTTAGCGATTTTAAGATTGAACGAAGGATAATCGATAAGGATAACGGCATCGGGGCGATTGGCCATGATTGCCTGCTTGGCGGTTTTCATAAAGCCAAGTATGGTGGGCAAATGCTTCATCACCTCAATAAAGCCCATATAAGCCATGTCGCGGTAATGGATAAGAGGCTGCACCCCTGCAGAAGCAGCCATCATATCGCCACCGAGGAACTGAAACTGCGCCTCGGCATCTTCTTTCTTAAGTGCATCAATCAAGCTTGCACCATGTATGTCGCCACTGGCCTCGCCAGCGATGATGAAATATTTCATATCAATAAACTTGTCAACCTATAATTTACGGAAAATGGCTCTAAAGAAATTAACAGCCAAATATGCCATATACAAAATCCACGCGCAAGTTCCTGCCGAGAACGATTCAACAAATAAGGCAAGGGCGATGATAAGCAAGAACACGATGAAGCAAATCGCAACCGACAGTTTTGTAACGATTGGCGATTTGGGTTCTGCCATCGGGCCATTGCGACGCACAGTACTGTCGCGGCGCGACTTATCAATCAAATGGGTTATCAGCAAGATAATCAGAGGCAAGCCTAATGTAACGAACAATAGAACAACCAGAATCAGCGTCACAATAACTACACCTTGACCCTGGCAACGATGGAAATTACCCTCGTCGATATCATCTATCACATCGCCGACGATATCGGTGGAATCGGATTCTGCCACATTAGATTCTTGAACTAAAGCATTTTTATTCTTACCGTCGGCAGGAATAACGGAGCCACTATCGCCTACAACAGCATTTGCCAACGAATCTGCCGATTGAAGCGAATCTGCACCAGCAACAATCGCAGTTGCAGAGTCTGCAGCATTGTCCGCAATCGTGGAGTCGGTCATCTCGGTTGAATCAGCAGAATTGCGTTGAGCAGCACCGCCACCACACGAAGTGACTGTTGAGAGCGTCACGCAAATTGCCACTATCACCAAAAGTGGGGCTATCCATTTCATCCTTTTCATCTTCTACTTGTTTTTATTTGAACGACGACGAATAAAATATAGCACTACCACAGCAAACACAAAACCTGAAAGGAAGCCGATAATCCACCAGTTTGGCTTAGCGCTTTCTTGCTCTTCCGTTTCTTGTGCTTTTGCTTGCTTTGCAGCCTCTTCCTCAGCCTGTTCATCGATGAGTGCGTTGGTTGGCTCTTTATCCTTGTAAGTGACTTCCACAAGATTCACAGCGTTGCCACCATAGCCTTTTCGTCCTTGCGATGTGAGCACCACATAGCGACCATCGGCTGAAATGTCAAGGCCTACAGGATAAGAGTCGATTGTAAGTGTTGCTACCAATTTCATGGTGCGAGTGTCAACCACAGCGAGGTGGCTTGCGCTATTGCAGGCTGCAAACGCGAAGTTGCCGCTTGGTGAGAGGGAGATGGTGCGAGCGCCACCGCCCACTTGGCAAGTTTCCCATCCACTGAGCATTGAAGTTTTGCCCTGCATCGCCTTGATGGCAGCTTCCACCTTGCTCAAAGGGAGGCGTTGCACGATACCTGCTGCGTTCAAACTCGCATAGAGATAATTGTTCTTCACCACCAAGTGGCGTGCATTCGACACGCCCAACAAGCGACCCACATATTCCATCTTTTGCATATCCACTACGGCAATACCGCCAGCGCCACCCATGCAAGCAATGAGCATGTAGTGATCGTCGGGAGTGAACACTGTGCCACGGAGGAGATAACCGCTATTCACATCGCGGTCAACCTTTGTGGTCATACTCAAATTGAGTTTGAGTTGATAGTCCACAATCACGCACTTCACATAGTGCCAATCGTCGGGATTTGCGCTCGAAATGTCGAGAATACCCACAGTGTTGTCACCCCAGTGAGTCACGGCAAGGTACTTGCCATTGCCTGTTGTGGCCACCATCTTGGGCAGTGGGCCAGTTTCAAACACCTTCACGATAGAGTCGGTGCGGGTGTCGATTACAGAAATGGCAGATGGGTCTTGGGCATTGAGGTCGAAACTGCGGCGATAGTATGGAATCCAGAGATAACGGCCGCGATGAGAGAATGTGCTCTCCACTGGTCGTCCCCAGAAAGTTTTCAAGTTTTTAGAATAGTGAGTGAATGGGAAAAATCCGCTTTCCTTAGCCCAAAGATGCTCGTTTTCGGCATTGAACTTATGGTGAATCACTGCCAACTTCTTGTTGGTCTTGGCATCATACACCATTGTGCGACAGCCTTCAAGCGAATTGATGTAATATTTCTTTCCATTGGGGTGGAAATGCACCGACTTTGGCGACCACACATCGGTGTCGCACAATTCAGGCTTCACGCCACCGAAATTGAGTTTTTGGCCCACTACTTTCAAAGAAACCGAGCCATCGGCCGACTGCGCCACATCACCAATCTTTGAATGGCGAACAGGTGGAACTTGTGCAGTAGCCGCAACAGAAATACAGATTCCTAAAATAAGGATAATTAGTTTAATACTACGCATATATATCAATTTATTTTCGTTTTTTCAACCAGTGATACAATTCCCCCATGAGCATGATTGGCATCGTGCCAAACAGACATAGCAACATGGTGGACAATGGCAGTGGAGTGACTTGGAACATTATTCCGCCATATTCCACAATGAGGAACTGGCCCACAAGAATAATCATTGCCACCGTGAAGAACAGCCGACTGCCCCTGATGTTGTGGAATGCAGAATGGCCACTTCCGTAGGATTTGGCATTGAACATGTTCCAGAACTGCAAGAATACAAATGTGGTAAAGAATATCGTGCGTTCCTCCATGGAAATTGTGCTTTGCAGCAAACCTCCATCATTATTGTTGGCCAGCAGATACACAAACAGGCCAATCATGGCTATGGCAAATGATGCACCGAAACCGAACACAAAACCCGCCATGCTACGGGTGATGATGTTGGCTTTGTTGCCACGCGGCTTATCGTGCATCACCTCTTCACTTGGAGGCAGAGAAGCCAGTGCCAATGCTGCGAAGGTGTCCATAATCAGATTCACCCACAGCATTTGTGTGACGGTGAGGGCTGGTTGCTTTTCGCTCACGAACGACGCAATGCCCACCAGCATACAAGCTGCCACATTCACTGTGAGTTGGAAAATGATGAAACGCTGAATATTTTTATAGAGCGAACGTCCCCACATCACCGCTTTCACGATGCTGCTGAACGAATTGTCGATGATGGTAATGTCGCTGGCTTCTTTTGCCACAGCTGTGCCATCGCCCATCGAAAGCCCCACCTGTGCCGCATTGAGTGCGGGGGCATCGTTGGTGCCATCGCCAGTCACAGCCACCACTTCATCTTCTTTCTGAAGCAGAGTCACTAAACGAGCCTTGTCGGCTGGGCGAGCACGCGACATGATTTTAATTTCTTTTGCACGGCGGGCAGCCACATCGTCGGGCAGAGCAGCAAACTCTTCACCGAGTATGAGTTTGGAATCGTCTTCCGCCGCTGTCCACAATCCCACTTGACGACCGATTTCTTTAGCAGTGCCTGGAGTGTCGCCAGTCACAATCTTGATTTGTATGCCGGCGTCGAGGCAAGTGTTGATAGCGGCTGGCACATCTTCACGAACAGGGTCGCTAATTGCCACAATGCCCAAGAAAGTGAGACCATCGAGATTGGTGCCTTCATCAGTGATTGGGCATGGCTCGTCGTCGGCAAGAATGCGATAGGCAAAGCCTAATGTACGCATTGCCTTATTTTGATAGTTCTGGAGTTCGGCAATAATGTCGTCGAAATCTACTCCGCCTTCCACATCTTTGCAATAATTGCGAATGATTTCGCTGGCACCTTTCACTAAAAGCAAACGCTTGCCGCCCAGCGGTGCACAAGAAATCACCGTAGCCATATATTTATTCTCAGTAGAAAACGGCAACTGCGCTTCCACGGCGCTGAGTTCGCGCAATGTGGCATAATCCACGCCATTGTCCTTCAGCCACAGGAGCAAAGCGCCTTCGGTGGGATTACCGATAGGCTTCACTTCTTCCCTGTTATCGCTTATGAGATTATCGCTGATATGGAGATATGCAGTGGCATTGCAAGCCAAAGAATGGGTCACGATATGGCTTTTTTCGCTGTCCGACAGGCGTTCGCCATCCTCCAGTCCATAGAAATGAGTGCGATACACTCGCATCTGGTTTTGCGTGAGCGTTCCGGTTTTATCAGTGCAAATCACCGTGGTGGCGCCCATTGTTTCGCAGGCGTGCATTTTGCGCACCAGATTCTGATTCTGCAACATGCGGTGCATGCTCAATGCCAGCGAAAGGGTCACGCTCATAGGCAATCCTTCCGGCACACTCACCACAATGAGGGTGACGGCAAGCATCACGGTTTCCATGAAATATTCTATGAATGGCAACGATGCAGAAGCGCCTTGCTCTGCCGCAAAATATACAATGAGGCGACCGATAATAATGGCGGCACCAGCCACAAAACTGCAGCGAGCAATGAGTTTGCCCAACTTGTCGAACTGCTTCATCAGCGGGGTTTCGGTGTCGTGCTCAATTTTGGCGTCTTTATAGATGGCACCATATTCGGTGTTGTCGCCAACAGCAGTCACGCGCATCACGCCATGACCCTCCTTTACATTTGAGCCTCGGAGGAGTTTATTGGCAGGATAAGTTGATTTAGTAGAGGATGCTTCTTCGGCATTTGCCGACTTATGGCAAATCACGGATTCGCCGGTGAACGAACTTTCATCCACACCCAGCGACACGCTTTCAATCAGCTCGCCATCGGCTGGCACCTTTTCACCCGATTCCACGAGCACGATGTCGCCCACCACGATGTCGCGGCGTGGCACTTGAGTGATAGCACCCTTGCGACGCGCTTGAGCGAGGGTCATTTCACGCACCACCTTCACCGGTATGTCGTCGTTGATTTTATTAAGCACATCAAACTTCTTGTTGGCGTTGTATTCCACCAAAAAACCAACTAATGTGGCAAGGATGATGGCAAAAAGAATGCCCACAGGCTCTAACAGCGACTCATATCCCTTGCTGTCGATATACAGCAACTCGTAGAGGGCAATACCTACCGAAAGCAGAAGCGCAACCAGCAAGATGATGATGAGAGGGTCCTTGAAAGTGTTCAGAAATTGTTTCCAAGCCGGAGTTCGCTCGGGTGGCGTGAGCATGTTGCTCCCGTATTTTCGGCGGCTCTCCTCGACTTGGGCATCGGCAAGGCCCATCTGGATATCTGATGTAATTAACTCTTTAATTGACATTTACAATTCTTTTTTATCTGTTAAAGGTGAGACGCTCACCACGCACTTCGTCGCGCACCTCACCATCGGCATAGGCTATTTCGCCATTTACCATGGTCATAGCCACTTGATGATGAACAGTGAAGCCACGGAGCGGAGTCCAACCACAACGCGAAACCACATCGGCGTCGGTGATGGTGTGGCCCTCAGGCAATGATTTCACCACTGCGATATCAGCCTTATAACCAGGGCGAAGATAGCCACGCTGATTCACGCGATATAGCAGGGCTGGGGCGTGGCACATCTTTTCAACCACCAATTCAGGCGAAACAACACCTTGATGAGCCAATTCGAGCATCGCCACGAGTGAGAATTGCACCATAGGCATGCCAGAAGCAGCCTTCAGGCAACCACCCTCTTTCTCACTGAGCAAGTGTGGCGCGTGGTCGGTGGCAACCACATCGATTACACCCGTTGTCAACGCTTTGCGAAGTGCCTCGCGGTCGGCAGGTGTTTTCACGGAAGGGTTGCATTTGATGCGAGCGCCTAATTGGGCGCCGTCGGCCTCGGTGAAGAGCAAATGTGCAACACAAGCCTCGGCTGTGATGCGTTTTTCTGCAAGTGGAGCGCTGTCGAACAAAGCCAACTCTTTTGCTGTGGTGATGTGCAACACGTGCAAGCGTGTGCCACATTCGCGCGCCAAATCCACAGCACGATGCGTGCTCTCGTAGCAAGCCTCTGCCGAACGCACACGACTGTGATAACCCAGCGGCAAGTCGTCGCCGCCCATCTGGGCAAGCAGATTAGTACGGTTGGCGTTGATGATGTCTTCGTCTTCGCTATGAATTGCAACAATCGTGCCAAAATCGCTAAAAATGCGACGTGTGGCTTCATTATCGCTCAACAGCATTCCGCCAGTGGAAGAGCCGAGAAACGCTTTGATGCCGCACACCTTCGAGAAATCCACCTTTTTGATTTCATCGATGTTGGTGTTGGTGGCACCGATATAGGCGCTGAAGTTCACAACCGAAACCTCAGCCGCCTTGGCAAATTTCGCTTCAAGATCGCTAATAGTAACTGTGGTTGGTTTGCAGTTGGGCATGTCCATCACAGAAGTCACGCCGCCCGCAGCCGCAGCACGGCTTTCACTGGCTATGTCGGCCTTGTGCGTCATGCCTGGCTCGCGGAAATGCACATGGTCGTCGATTGCACCCGGCAGAATCAAGGCGCCATCCACATCATATTTTTCGCAGCATTCATCCAATAGTTGCTGCGACGGAGCGCCTTCGCCCACCTCTTGAATCAATGTGTCGGCAATCACTACATATCCCTGAAAATGACGGCCTTCATTGACCACGATGCCATTATAAACGATCTTTTTCATAGCGTAACAGATAAAACAGGCCCAAAAATGGGCCCTATTTATTAAATATGAATTATTTTCGACGCATGAATTTCTTCTTGTTGAACCACGAACTCCATTTCAGCTTAATGACACCGAACAAAGCCTCGCTGAAGATACCGCCACTCATTTTGCTGGTACCCAACACGCGGTTCACAAAAATAATAGACACTTCCTTCACATTGAAGCCCATGCAATAAGCGGTGAACTTCATCTCGATTTGGAAAGCGTAGCCCTTGAATTCCACTTGGTCTAAATCCATAGATTCAAGCACCTCGCGACGATAGCAAACGAAGCCGGCAGTGGTGTCGTGCACCTTCATGCCAGTGACGATGCGCACATATTTCGACGCAAAATAACTCATCAGCACGCGTCCCATAGGCCAATTCACCACGTTCACGCCGTTGATATAGCGCGACCCCACTGCCACATCAGCACCTTCTTCGGCACATGCACGCTGCAGCGGAATCAGGTCTTCTGGGCGGTGTGAGAAATCGGCGTCCATTTCGATGATGTATTCGTAGTCGTGCTCGAGCGCCCATTTAAAGCCGGCAATGTAGGCAGTGCCCAAGCCGAGTTTTCCTGCGCGCTTCACAATATGCACACGACCTGGCATCTCTTCAATAATGCCTTCCACGATAGCCGCTGTGCCATCGGGGCTATTGTCGTCGATAACCAAAACATCGAACTGATGTTCGGGCATATTAGTGACTACTTGAATGATGTTGCTTATATTCTCCTTTTCGTTGTAGGTGGGAATAATAATTAAGCTATCTGATTTCATTTAACTATTTGTGTTTAAACTATTTATTATCTCATTTTCGCTATGCCTTGTGCAATCGTTGCACACATAGGCATATTAATTTACAAATATACGAATAAAATCGGAAAAACGGCAGTCTGGCGCCCATTTTTTCACACGATGCAATAATTAG
>JAKSMA010000007.1 GCA_024400895.1 Muribaculaceae bacterium
GCTATCAGCCAACGATTTCGGGAAACTTAAAGAAAATTTGAAGAAATTCGGTAGCGACTCTGCCGTGGTGAAGACTGAAAACCTTCAGGTGGCACTCGTCGACGAGAAGGTGAAGGCCACGCTTACAGAAAATGGCAAGGCCGTGACTGTTGACGATGTGGAGAGCGGCACGCTCACCCCAGCAATGGCTAACGCAATTCGCGAGTTTAACGACTCCTACAATCGCAATGGAGATTTCGCCGCAATGATGACTCCACGCAACGATTCAGTGGTGATTAAGAACGACTCGCTCCAACTCGTGATTTCAAGCAAAGGTGCGATGATTACTCGCGCCACACTCCCTGCCTATAAGTCGACACATAAGACCAAGAAGGCCAACTTCGGCAAGGATGTGGAAGTGTTCTCGCCAGGTGAAAACGACTATGGATTCGTGCTCAACACCAGCACTCAGCGCTACAACACTCAGGACTTCTATTTCGAACCTGTGGAAAAAACTGACTCAAGCGTGCTGATGGCTTTGAATTTCGCTAACGGTGCTCAATTCGGTATTCGCTACACACTTCGTCCCAACAACTATGTGGTGCACATGGAAGTGGTGCAAAAGAATATGGACCGCGTTATCGACAGCAACAACCCAATGTACTTCGACTGGAAGCAAAAGATGCGTCGCCACGAAGTGGATGGTATGTTTGAAGAGCGTAACAGTACACTTTATTATAAGTTTGTGGGCGATGGTGATGTGGATTATCTCACTGAAAGTTCGGAACAGAAGGAAAACTTCACCGATGCCATGAAGTGGGTGGCTGCAAAGAACCAATACTTCTCGGCTGTGTTTATTGCCCAAAAGCAATTCACAGGAATGATGCTCAACAGTGTGCCTTACGACAAGAATTCTGAAGAGTTTGCCGATTATCTGAAGATGCTCACCGTGCATTCTGAAATCGAATACCAAGCTGATAAGACCAATCCTGCATCGTTCTTCCTGTATCTTGGTCCTAACCGCTACAAGGTGCTGAGCAATATCGATGAAATGATTAACCAGTATCCTGGAGGCGAAGTTGCTGATTCTGATAATCTCCACCTAACTCGCCTTATTCCACTGGGCTGGACTTTGTTCCGCTGGATTAACACTGGTATTGTGATTCCGGTGTTCAACTGGTTGGGCACTGTAATCAACAGCTATGGTATCATCATTTTGATTCTCACCCTCCTCATCAAGCTTATCCTCACACCACTCACCATTAAGAGTTATCGCTCACAGGCAGTGATGAAGATTCTTGCTCCTGATGTGAAGGCTATCAACGAAAAATATCCCGACCAAGCCGATGCCATGAAGCGTCAGCAAAAGACGATGGAGCTTTACCGTTCGGCTGGCGCGAGTATGTTTGGCGGTTGCTTGCCAATGTTGCTGCAGATGCCAATTCTCATTGCAGTGTTTGCGTTCTTCCCATCATGTATTGAATTGCGCGGTCAGTCGTTCCTTTGGGCAAACGACCTTTCTGCTCCAGATGCAATTGCAAGTTGGACCACTCAAATTCCAATCATCAGCAGCGACTTCGGCAATCACATCAGCCTCTTCTGTTTGTTGGAGACGGCTACCAACATCCTCTACACTTATGTGACCATGCAATCGCAAAACCAAAGCCAGAGCATGCCAGGCATGAAGTGGATGATGTATTTGATGCCAATTTTCTTCCTCGTATTCTTCAACCACTACGCATCAGGCTTGAGCTACTACTACTTGCTCTCACTCCTTATCACCATCGTCACCACTTATGCAGTGCGTGCATCGGTTAAGGAAGAAGATGTTCGTGCAAAGATGGCAGAATACAACAAGAAACCTAAAAAGAAAAGCGGTTGGATGGCACGCCTCGAAGAGGCACAACGCCAGCAACAAGCCGCTCTTCGCGAGCAGCAAAAGCGCGGCGGTGGCAAGAAGCACCGTTAATTAAGAGCTTTCTATAATTACTATAGTTTTTTTTGAGGGGTGACTGCTTAAAGAAAGTGGTCACCTCTTAATTTTTTATAAAATGCGGTGTCTGATATAACTTTTTTATTAATTTTGTGTCTGATATCTATCAGGATGGTGCTGATAGGTTAAACGAATAATTTGGTATTGACAATGAAAAAAACGATACTTATCCTCTTCTTGCTGTTGGCTGTAGCGCTGCCTTCGTTGGCGCTCGACCTCACATGGAGTAAATACAATCTGAATTTCTCAGTTCCTGATGGCGGCTTTGAAATGATGAGCACCAGCACTCATTACGAGCGCCAGTGGGAAGATATGCTTCTCACTGTGCACCTCTATACAAAAGACCCAGAAGGGAAGAAAGATATCTATTCCACAACGCTGGAACGCAAAGCTGCCGACTTCAACATGTATGAAGTGAAGAAAACCAAAATCAAGGTGAAAAACTTCGACACCTATGCGGTGGAAGGCATTATGCCCGATGGCACGCGTGGCTTGCTTGTGAATCTCGTGTCGAAAAAGAGCGAATTGGTGGTCCAGGTGGTGGTGAACTACTTGTTTGGAAACCGTGAAATGGTGGAAGATGTGGTGAAGAGTTTTGCCGAAAACCCCGACCGCAAGCCAAATCACGAGACCAAGAAGCAAAAGATTAAAAAGCCTGACCAGAAAGATGCTAAGCCATCGAAGCAAGAACTTGAAGAGCAGAAGCGATTGGAAAAAGAACAGAAGTATCAAGAAAAGCGTCGTAAAGGCGAAATTTTTGATGCGTAATTTTTTTTGAATTCCAGAAAAGTGAATCTTGCGTGACTTGTGTGATGATTCAAACCTACCATAAGCGTTTCCATACATATGGATGCGCTTTTATTGTTCAAATATCCAATAATTGTGGTTAATATAACCAAAAGTTTGTTGTACAGGTGTTTTATTACTATATTTGCAGTCTGTTTAATATGCGTGGTTTGCATTTTTTGTAGATATTGCGCGTAAATTTTATAGTGGTGATGCGAAAATTTTTATTAGGTATCATAATGTTGTCGGCTTTCCCTGAGGTGGGACATTGTGAAGTGTCGCTCGACTCTTGCCGCCGTATGGCCATTGCCAACAACAAGGAAATTCTTCAACAGCAAATTAAAATTGAACAAGCTGGCTACCAGCGCAAGCAGGCTGAGGCAGCCTATCTGCCAAGCTTTGATTTTGAGGGCGGATATGTCTACAATCAGAAGAAACTTTCGCTTGTAGATAAAGACCAGCTGCTGCCAACCAAGTCGTTTAATCCTCTTTTGGGCGATTATGAATTCAATTTTGTGAAAGACCCTGTCACAGGTCTGCCCGTGATGCACGATGGCTCACCTATTCCATCCACAGTGGCATTGCTCCCCAAAAGTGCGCTCACATACGACATTCATAATGTGTTTGCCGCTGCAGTGACAATGACGCAACCAATATATGTGGGTGGCAAGATTCGCGCAATGAACAAGATTACGCATTATGCCGAAGAACTCGCCCAGAACATGCACGACACTAAAGTGCAGGATGTGGTCTACAGCGTGGACGAGGCATATTGGCTCGTGGTTTCGCTTGTGGCGAAGAAGAAACTCGTGGAGAGTTACCTTCATTTGGTGCAAAACCTCGATTCCGATGTAGAGAAAATGATTAAGGAAGGCGTTGCCACCAAGGCTAACAAACTCACCGTCGACGTGAAAGTGAACGAAGCCAATGTGAATCTCACTAAGGTGAACAATGGACTGGAACTTTCTCGCATGCTCCTTAACCAGATTTGTGGCCAGCCCATTGATGCCCGCTTCACGCTCGCTGATGAAAATCGCGATGAAATAGGCGGCACCCTTCGCCCAACCCATATCCAGATGGATTCGGTCTACTCGCGCCGCACCGATGTTCGCTCTCTGGAAATTGCCGGTAAGATTTTTGACGAAAAAGCAAAGGTGGCTCGCAGCGAAATGCTGCCGCAAATTGCAGCCTTTGCTGCATATCATGGAACAAATCCTAACTCGTTCAACGGTTTCAAAAACAAATTTGGATTTGCGTTCTCCGTGGGCGCGATGGTGAAGATTCCTTGGTGGCACTGGGGCGGATTGCCCAATAAGTATAAGGAAGCAAAAGCCGAGGCACGCCTCTATAAAGTGCAACTTGATGATGTGCGCGAGAAAATCAACCTGCAAGTGAGTCAAGCCGCTTTCCGCTATGAGGAAGCCTGGAAAACCTATGAGAAGACCAAGTCGCACCTCGTTCAGGCTAACGAAAACTTGCGTTGCTCACAACTTGCGTTCAGAGAAGGTGTTTCTAATCTTGAAACCGTGATTGCTGCACAAACTGCTTGGATGCAGGCCTACAGCGAAAATATAGATGCCCAAATCGATATCCAGCTTTGCGATGTATATCTCTCTAAGGTGATGGGCGAAATGAAGTATTAATAGAAATCAATTTTCACATTATTCGACGATATATGGAAAAAGAAAAACAGGGAGAAACCCAGAATGTTCAGACTCAGGTGGAAGAAGTAATCACCGAACAAAAGAACGCTAAAGAGGGTTTGAGCGAATCCGAAGAGAAGGGTAAGAAGAAAGACTCTAAAAAAGAGACTAAGCGCACCGAAGTGAAGGAGCAGCGCACCATTGCCCGCAAGCGCGACAAGGCCTTGTTGGCAGCTCTCTTTGTGTTTGTCATTGTAATGGCTGGCATTGCTGCCCTCGGTTTGCTTCTTATTCACCCACCAAAAGAAAATACGCAAGGTCAGGCCGACTGCGAGCAAGTTCGTGTGTCGGGTAAATTGCCCGGACGTGTAGTTCGCTTCTATGTGAAGGAAGGCGACTATGTGCACAAAGGCGACACCCTTGTAGCCATTAGCAGCAAGACTGCCGATGCTGCCCTCTACAAGGCAAAGAGTGCTCAACGCGTGGCTGCTTCCACTGCACAAAAGGTGGAAAAAGGCACTCGTGAAGAAATCAAGAACAGTGCCAACAGCGTGGTTGCACAAGCCAAGGCTGCACAGGATATTGCTCGCAAAACCTATCAGCGTGTCGAAAATCTCTACAACGAAGGTGTGATGACAGAGCAAAAGCGTGATGAGGCAAAAGCTGCCTACGATGCTGCCACTGCAGCCGTTTCTGCCGCCGAATCACAGGCTCAATTAGCACAGAATGGCGCACAGCAAGAAGACAAGGCCGCTTCTCACGGTATGGAAGATGTGGCTCGTGCCACAGTGATGGAGGTGGAATCGGTGCTTGAAGACCAGATTCTGCTTGCTCCTTGCGATGGCGAAGTGAGCGAGATTTACCCTCACGAAGGCGAACTTGTGGCATTGGGCACCCCAATTATGACTCTCTCGAAGACTCAAGACATGTGGGTGGCGTTCAGCGTGCGTGAAGAAATGCTTTCAAAATTGCCTATGGACACAGTGCTCACTGTCACTATTCCTGCTCTCAACAATAAGGAAGCAAAGATGAAGGTGTACTACATCCACGATATGGGCTCTTATGCTGTGTGGAATGCGACCAAGGCTTACGGTCAGTACGACAGCAAGACATTTGCTGTGAAGGCTCGCCCCGTAGAGCATATTGAAGGTTTCCGACCAGGTATGTCGGTTCTGCTTCCTGAATAATTTTCAACACCACAACCAATTATTAATCAATTTCGAAGATGCTTTTCCACTTCATCATACAATCGCTCAAGCGCGGTGCTGTTTCACTTGTGAGACGGCAGGTGTTCTTTTGGATGATGGTGGTGGTGCCATTGCTTGGCTCATGGTTCCTCTTCGACTTGATGAAAGCTGGGGAAGTGGAACGAGTGCCGGTGGGTATCGTCGACCTCGACAACTCTTCGCTTTCCCGATCGCTGACCCATAATCTTGAAGCGTTTAAGACGGTGGATATTCAGTACCACTTCCGCAACTATCAAGAGGCTGCCGATGCTGTGCAGAGAGGCTTGGTTTTAGGCTTCTTCTATATGCCAGCCGACCTTTCAGAGCGTGCGCTCAGCGGACAGAGTCCAACGGTGAGTTACTATGTCAACTATGCTTACTATTCGCCGGCGTCCACTATGTTCAAGGGCTTCAAGACCATTTCCATGTTGGCAAATGGGGCTATTGTTACCACTGCACTTCGCACGCTTGGTGTGCCGGGGCCACAAATATCTGCCACACTTCAACCGGTGCTTACCGATGTGCACGCACTGAATAACCCATGGACCAATTATGGCTATTACCTCAATGCCTCGTTTGTTCCTTGTTTTCTGGCGCTGATTATTTTGCTGGTGACAGCGTTCAGCATCGGTACCGAGCTGAAATACGGCACTTGCCGCCAGTGGATGCACTCTTCGGGCAATAGCATCATCTTGGCTATCACTGGCAAGATATTGCCACAGACCATCATTTTCACGGCAGTGGGCTGGTTTATCCAACTGATGATGTATCGTGTGTATGATATGCCGTTGAATGGTCCACCATCGCACATGATGTGGGCAATGGTGCTGTTTGTGCTTGCCAATCAGGGGTGGGCATTGTTCGCCATGTGTGTGGCGCCAAACTTCAGATTGGGTTCTACGCTCTGCACGCTTCTTGGCATGCTTTCGTTCTCGTTCTGCGGTTTCTCTCTTCCACAGGAGGCTATGTATCCGTGGATTGAGGCACTTGGCTTCGTGATGCCAGTGAAGTATTTCTTCCTGCTCAGCATCGACCAGGCTCTTAATGGCATCGACTTGTATTACAGCCGTGTGTATTATGCCGCACTTATTGGCTTCATTCTTCTTCCTTGGCCGCTCATCTGGCGATTGAAGAAAGAGTGTATGCACCCTGTGTATGTGCCTTAGTGCTCAACTTTAAAAAAGAAACTATTCACAATAGTAAACAGTATAAATGTCGTTTTTTCGCAACATAATCAACTGGCCAATCGACGTGTTCCGTGTATGGAAACGCGAGATTAGTCTTGTGTTCCACGATGAGGCTGTCATCATCTTCTTCCTCGTGCTGTGTGCGGTCTATCCCGTGCTCTACTCCCTCATCTACAACACTGAGGTGGCGCACGACATTAAGGTGGTGGTGGTCGACGACAATCGCAGTCATCTCACTCGTGAATTTGTTCGCCAGCTCGACGCCACTCCAGAAGTGTGCGTGATGGATTATGTGAGCAATATTCAGGACGCCCGCCGCCTCATGAATGAGCATGAGTGCTATGGCGTGGTGTATTTCCCTTCCGACTTCACCCGTCAAGCGCTTGGAGGAGGGCAGGGCCATGTTTCGCTCTATACCGACATGGGTGTGTTTATGCGCTACAAGCAGATGCTCACCGGCCTCACCAGTGTGCAAATGAACATGTGCACCCAGCTTCAACATGCAAAAATCGGAATCACCTCCGAAAATTCTGGAGGCATTATTGAAAACCGACAGGTGGCATTGGGCAACACTGCTCAAGGTATTGGCTCGTCGGTGCTTCCATGTGTGCTTGTGCTCGTGCTTCAGCAGAGTATGCTGCTTGGCATCTGTGTGCTTCGAGGGGGCAGTCGTGAGCGCCGATTGAGGAATCGAGGTTTTGACCCGCTTGAAATCAACACTTGGGTCAGTGCCTCACTTGTGGGCAAGAGCCTTTGCCACTGGGTGATTTATATCGTGCCCACTATCTATGTGCTCCACTTTGTGCCCATGTTCTTCGACTTCCCGCAAAATGGTGCCACACTCGATATTATCGTGCTGATGTTGCCGTTCCTGCTTAGCGTATCGTTGCTCGGCCAAACTCTTCAAGTGTTTGTAAACGACCGCGAGACCACTTTCCTTGTTATGGGCTTCACCTCAATTATATTCGTGTTCCTAACCGGTATTTCGTGGCCACGATTCATGATGCCCGACTATTGGATTGCGTTGGGCAATGTGATTCCATCTACCTGGGCTTCTAACGCCTATATATCCATACAGACCAATGCTGCCACTCTTGGGCAAGTGTCGCAGAGCTACTATATGCTTTGGGTGCTCGTAGGCTTCTATTTCGTGGCAGCCTATATGGTAGAGCGCTTCATTTGCCGCCCACGCTACCGACGCATGCAGCAATATGCCGCTATCGAACCCGATGCCCTCATCAAAGAAGAGCATCGTCGCAACGCCGTCGACCAATCTGGCTGGTAACCACTCACCATCAGAGGAAGAATTGCAGGGGGGTGTTCCGATGAAGTGGGCATACATTTTCCTCTCCCCATAAAATGCCTTTTTGCTATTTCACTTTAGTGTGATGTTTCCTATCTTCGCGTCTGGGTTCTTTGGCGTATTGATAGAGGGAAACAGGTGTTTCACTTGCAGACAGGGAATGTGTTTTCACTTCCGATTTTGACCAGAAAATAGGTGGTTTTTGGTCCAAAAGCGAAATGAAAATGGGTGTTTCAGGTGTTTCGGGTGTTTCGGGTGTTTCTGATGTTTCAATTGTTTTCATAAACTTTGGCTGATGTAATACACATGATTTTGCCATTTATCAACAGAGCTATTCGCATTAATTCCATCTCTTTTTTTCCTTTTTTGGCGGGGGCTGGTGGCGGTGGAATGAATAAAAATGATTATCTTTGCGTGCGCAAACCTTGGAATGGTGTATGATTTTAGGTTTATGATACCTTGGAATGGTGTATAATTCAAGGCTTGTTAAATCTTGGAATGGTGTATATAGTTCGTGTAACTAATTGGAAGATAGAAATGAAGCGAAAAATTTATAACCTGTTGTCGGATTGGAAATGAAGTTGAACGATGCGGCGCGAAAATTGTATATGGCCGACACAGGTTTGCTTATTAGTCACGCTTTCACTGAGGCTGCAATCAAGGCAGAAGGGCTATATCGTAAATTGATGCACGACAAATTGGAAGTGAATAAAGGAATGCTGGTGGAAAATTTGGTCGCCCAAATGCTTCATACTGCTGGGCATAAGTTATATTTCTACTCGTCATACAGTAAAACCAATTCAGAAGAACGTATGGAGGTGGATTTCTTGATTCCTAAACCATTGATTAGTAATAGACACAATATTCATCCGATAGAAGTGAAATCGTCAACGCGATACACACTCACCTCTTTGAAAAGATTTATTGGAAAGTTTGAAAATGCAGTGGCAGAACCAATTGTGTTGCATACGGGTGATGTGAAACAAGACGGCAATATTTTATATCTGCCCCTATATATGGCAGGGATGTTGTGATAGGTATCAAACATTGTGTTTTTAGGTTTTTTGGTGGGTGGTGGTGGCGGTGGAATAAATAAAAATGATTATCTTTGCGTGCGCAAAAATGCGAACGGGTGCACGGTTTGCGCAATTATTGTTTAACCCACTAAAATTCTACGACTACGACGAGCATTAATAAATGGCGCGTTGAGGATAGCGCCGAACTTTACAATATCAATGGCTGGGGCCTTAAGTATTTCTCTATCAACGATCAGGGACATATCACCGTCACTCCTAAGCAGAACTGCGTGGGGGTTGACTTGGTGGAAGTGATGGATGAGTTGCAAGCGCGCAATATCACGGCGCCTATCTTGCTCCGATTCCCGGATATTCTCGACAACCGTATCGAGAAAATTTCTTCGTGCTTTAAAAAGGCATCGAAGGAATATGATTACAAGGCCGACAACTTCGTGATTTACCCTATCAAGGTGAATCAGATGCGTCCTGTGGTGGAGGAAATCACCAGCCACGGCAAGAAGTTCCGCATTGGCCTTGAAGCCGGTTCAAAACCAGAACTGCATGCGGTGCTTGCCATCAATATGGCCGACATCGGCGAAAACTCGCTTATCATCTGCAATGGCTACAAGGATGAGGGTTACATCGCCCTTGCTCTGTTGGCTCAGAAGATGGGCAGAAAAATCTTTCTTGTGGTGGAAAAACTCAATGAACTCCATCTCATTGCTCGCATTGCAGAGCGTATGGGCATCCGTCCAAACATTGGTATTCGCATCAAGCTTTCGTCGTCGGGTAGCGGCAAGTGGGAAGAAAGCGGTGGCGATCGCAGTAAGTTTGGCTTGAATACCAGCGAACTTTTTGAGGCGCTCGATTTCCTGAAGGAAAACAAGATGACTGATTGCCTGAAGTTGATTCACTTCCATATCGGAAGCCAAATCACAAAGATTCGCCGCATTAAGAATGCGCTTCGCGAGGCGTCGCAATTCTATGTGCAGCTCACTGCCATGGGATTCGACCTCGATTTCGTAGACATCGGGGGTGGTCTGGGAGTGGACTACGATGGCTCTCGCAATAGTGTGTCGGGCCATTCGATGAACTATTCTATCCAGGAATACGCCAACGATGCTGTCTACACCTTTGTGGATGTGTGCGACAAGCATGGTATCAAGCATCCAAACATCATCAGCGAATCGGGCCGTTCGCTCTCTGCACACCATTCTGTGCTCATTATGGAGGTGCTCGAAACTGCAGGTTTGCCATCGTGGGACGATGAAGCCGATGCAGTGAATGAAGATGACAATGAGCTCGTGAAGGACCTTTACGAGATTTACGATAAGATGAATAAGTCGCGTCTGCTGGAAGACTGGCACGATGCCCTTCAAATTCGCGACGAGGCGCTCGACCGTTTCAGCCTTGGCTTGATCGACCTTCGCACTCGTGCTATGTGTGAAAAGTTGTTCTGGTCGATTGCACGTGAAGTGGACATGATTGCCAACGACATGAAACATGCTCCTGAAGAACTGCGTAGTGTGGCTAAGATGTTGCCAGAAAAATATTTCTGCAATTTCTCGCTCTTCCAGTCGTTGCCCGACAGTTGGGCTATCGACCAGGTGTTCCCCGTGATACCTCTTTCTCGACTGAATGAGCGTCCAACCCGCCGTGCCACACTTCAAGACATCACTTGCGACAGCGACGGTAAAATTGCCAATTTCACTTCGGCTCAAGGCATTACACACGCATTGCCCGTTCACTATCTGCGCAAGGGCGAACGCTACTACCTTGGAGTGTTCCTCGTAGGTGCTTACCAGGAAATTTTGGGCGATATGCACAATCTATTTGGCGATACCAATGCAGTGCACATCGATGTGTATAAAGACCATTATGAAATCGACCAAGTGATTGATGGCGAAACTGTGGCAGAGGTGCTCGACTATGTGCAGTTCAGCCCGAAGGAATTGGTGCGCAATGTGGAAGCATGGGTGACTGAATCAATTCGCACAGGAAAAATCACAAGCGAAGAGGGTAATGAGTTTGTGCGCAACTATCGCGCCGGACTTTATGGTTATACCTACCTTGAAAAAGATTGATGCCGATGCGGTATTTCATGCGATTGGCATATAATGGCGCTTCGTTTCATGGTTGGCAAATCCAGCCTCACGATGTATCGGTGCAGGAAACGCTTGAAAAGGCGCTTTCCACTGTGCTTCGCAGCCCGATTGCCGTGACTGGCGCAGGCCGTACCGACACTGGCGTGAATGCTAGCACCATGATTGCGCATTTTGATGCTCCAACACCAATTGACGATGCGCAAAAACTGGTGCGTCAGCTTAATGCCATCGTAGGGCGCGACATTGCAGTGTACGCTATTTTTCCAGTGCACGATGATGCACACGCTCGCTTCGATGCCACCAGCCGCACCTACAAGTATTATTTGCACACGCAGAAAAATCCGTTTTTGGAGCGTTTCAGTTGGGCGTGCCACTATTCGCTCGATTTTGATTTGATGAATGAAGCGGCTGAGCGAATGCTGGAGTTTACCGATTTCACTTCGTTTAGCAAACTCCATACCGATGTGAAAACCAACAACTGCAAGGTCACTTTTGCGCGTTGGGAGAGAGCGAGAGAGCAGTGGGTGTTTACCGTTACAGCCGACCGCTTCCTCCGCAATATGGTTCGTGCCATTGTTGGCACACTTGTAGAAGTGGGCAGAAAGCGAATTTCGGTGGAGCAATTTTGCCAAATCATTGAACGCAAAGACCGTTGCTCGGCTGGTCAGTCGATGCCGGGCCATGCATTGTTTCTGCATCAAATCACCTATCCTTATCCTATCCTCTGATAGAAGAATAAAAACGCACTCCGTTTCTTGGAGTTAAAAAACATATATAATATGAACGCAAAAAGTATTATCTATTCTGTAGCCGCAGCTGCCGTCGCTATGATGGGCGTCGACGCAATGGCTTGTACCAATCTTTTGGCAGGAAAGAATGCCACTATCGACGGTAGCACATTCATTTCTTATGCAGCCGATTCACACACCCTTTACGGTGATTTGCAATACCTCCCCGCTGCCGACCACAAGGCTGGTGAAATGCGCGAAATTCGCGACTGGGACACTGGTAAGCACCTCGGCTACATTCCAGAAGTGCCTCACACCTATGCTGTGGTGGGCAACATCAACGAACATCAGGTGACTGTGGCTGAAAGTACATTCGGTGGCCGTCATGAACTGGCCGATACCACAAAAAATGCCATTATTGATTATGGTAGTCTGATGTATTTGGCGCTCCAACGCTCTCGCACAGCGCGTGAAGCCATCAAGGTAATGACAGATTTGGTGGCTCAATATGGCTATTGCAGCGAAGGCGAATCATTCTCTATCGGCGACCCTAACGAAGTGTGGGTGATGGAAATGGTGGGCAAAGCTGGTAAGGAAAAAGGCGCTGTTTGGGTGGCTATCCGCATTCCCGACGATTGCATAAGTGCACACGCCAACCAAAGTCGCATCTACCGCATTCCTTTGAAAGACAAGGAAAACTGCATGTATAGCAAAGACGTGATTTCTTTTGCTCGCAAGATGGGTTATTTCAATGGCAAGGATGCTGATTTTGAATTCTCAAGAGCATATTCTCCTGCCGATTTCGGTACGCTTCGTGGATGCGATGCTCGCGCATGGAGTTATTTCAACCGTTTCAAGAGCGGTATGGATGCCTATCTGCCTTTCATCAACGGTAAGAAGGGCGCAGAAGTGATGCCGCTGTATGTGAAGCCCGACCGCAAGGTGAGTTGCCGCGACATACAAAACATGATGCGTGACCACTTTGAGGGCACTCCATTCGACATGACCAAGGACCCTGGAGCAAAGGACCACTTCGATGTGCCTTACCGCTATCGTCCTATGGGCTTCACTGTGAATGGCGTGAAATATAGCCACGAACGCGCTATCGCTACTCAGCAAACAGGTTTCGTTTTCGTTTCACAGATGCGTAATTATTTGCCAAATCCAGTGGGTGGTTGCATCTGGTTTGGTGTTGACGACGCCAATACAGCAGTGTTCTTGCCTATGTATTGCAGCATTACCGAAGTGCCAGAGAGTTATCGTCAAGGAAAGGGCGACCTTTATACCTTCGACTTTGATGCCGCATTCTGGGTGAACAATTTGATTGCCAACCAGGCCTACAATCGCTATTCTTTGATGATTCCCGACATCCGTAAGGTGCAAGGTGCCATTGAAGACAAGTGCGCAAGCGATCAGCCTGCCATCGAAAGTCACGCTGTGGAATTGCTGAAATCGAATCCAAAGGAAGCCATTCAATATCTTACTAACTACAGTGTGAACACTGCTCAAAACGCCACTGCGCGCTATCAAGATTTGGCTAAATACTTGTTTGTGAAGTATCTCGATGGCAACCGCAAGAAGGAAAAAGACGGTAAGTTCCTTCGTAATGAGGCTGGCACACCAGAAATGCCTGATTTCCCAGGCTATAGCCAAGACTATTACAACGATTTCGCTGACCCAAGTTGCAACCACTTGAAGGAAGTGGAACCAGAAAAATAAGCTAACTTTAAACCAATTGAAAGTTTCAAGGTCTATTCTACAAAAATTGACCATTATGAAGACATTAAATTGGATGAAATATGCAATGCTCAGCATGGTGGGAACTGTCATGCTGAGCATTTCTGTTGCACAACCTGCAGCAGCGCGCACCTATACCACCGAAACATTGAACTATGAAATAGTGTATCACTGGGGTTTGATTTGGAAGCATGCAGCGAATGCAAAACTCACTATCAAGCGCACCAGCAATGGTGGGTATTATTCAGAGTTGGTGGGTAAGACTCGCTCTTGGGCCGACAAGATTTATCCCGTTCGCGATACGCTGAAATGCTGGATGAACAGTAATTTCACGCCTACGAAATATATGAAGCTCACCCATGAGAAGAGTTACTATGCAAAGGATGTGGTCAACTTCTCCTATGCCAATGGCACCACTTATGGCAACTGTATTCGTTATCGCACCGACCGCACAGAAAAAGCTTCGTTGGCATCACGCGGTACAGCCTACGATATGGTGAGTGTGTTCTACATGCTGCGAAATCTTGATTTCGCCTCCCTGCAGAAGAATAAAAGTTATTCCACTGTGGTATTCTCAGGAAAGAGGAAAGAAACGCTCACGATTAAATATAAGGGCTCCGAGACCATCGAATTGCGCAACGGGAGTAAGCACTCGGCATATCATATCACCTTCACTTTCACACAGGAGGGCAACAAGAAATCGAGCGACGACATCGATGCGTACCTCTCAACCGGACCATCGCGCATCCCGCTCATGCTTGTGGGTCAGCTACCCGTAGGCGAAGTGAAATGCTACTACGGCGGCGCCATCGACAAATAAGAAGTTAGAAGTTAGAGTAACCACTTGGAGCACTTGGAGTTTTCAGGGTGCTGTGGAGAATCTAACTTCTATCTTCTAATGTCTAATGTCTGATATCTAATATTTATTCGCCGATGGGGATGCTGTAGCCGATGAGGCGGTAGGCGATTTTGTAGGGCGTGGCTGTTTTCCGTGGTTTTGCGCCGGCATAGTAGTAGAATTGACGCTGAATGTCCCACGACTTGATTGATGTGAGTTGGGTTTCGCCTGGTTTTAGCGTCACGTTCACAGTGGCCACGCGTTCGTGGAGCAATTCTCCACCAACTGTACTGTAGCGAAGGCGGAGCTTGATTTGCGAAATGCGATGTTTGGTCTTGTTGGTCACGAAGAATGCCTCCTTGCTGTCGCTGGCTTTTTTTGTGTAGCCCTTAATGGAAATCGCCTTGGGGTCGACACCTTCTGGCAATTCCTCAATTTCGCCCTCCATGGCCTCAATTTCGGCGTGAGCGTTGTCGAGTTTGTGCGTAGAGGTCTTGGTGCGAGAGAATGCGTTGAAAGTGGCGATAGCACAGACTAATATAATGAGGTAATGTTTCATAGATAGCGAATTTCGTTGAATTTTTCACCGTTGCCGTTGGCGGGATACACTTTTCGGAAACCGACGGGGAGTTTTTCCTCCACTTTTTCGGGAATCACACTCACGCCGCGGAAAATCTTTGTAAAGAATCGCACAAGATTTAGGCGCACTTTCACTTTGTAGTGGGGTGGGTCGAATGTGAGCGATGTGCCGTCGGCAGAGAGCGTGGCCACACATTCCATAGGCGATTGCAATCCCACTTTTGAGCGTTCGGTGTACATCCAAAGCTGGCATTTCTTTGGGTCGGCACTCGGGGCAATGTAGCCCACCACGGTGCCGGGAAGGAGTTCGAGGTCGGTGCTTGCGAGCAAGATGATGCGGTAGGCTATGTTTTTCTCGCCTTGGTATCGCTCAATCGCCAGTTTCATCTGCTCGTTGGGGTATTCCCAGATGCCCTCCATGTGTTGCAAGTCCATTTCTGCAAATTTAGCCTTCATTGTGGCCTCGTCAATGCCCGGCAATATCTCGGTGTCTTTAGGCACACCGGCAATCGCAGAGTGCGCGATAACGCTTATAAGCAGTGATATGATGAGCGCTTTGATTCGCATCGGTTGAGGTGAAGATGATTAGTTAGTGGTTGCAAAACGATAGGTGAGACCGAAACTGAGGATTTCTTTCAACTGCCAATATTTCCAGGTGTCGTTGTAGGGGCGCGACTTGTCGTAGCGCACATGCACGAAAATTTTAGTGGAGAGGTGGCGAGTGATTGAGAAATCGAAAGTGTTTTCCCAGTCGCCTTGCACATATTCATAGTTGGAATACACATAGAAACGTGAAGCCCACGATATGTTGGCGCTGATTTTCCAGTTGAGTTTCGCTTCAAGTTTACTACCGAAGCTGTGAGCGAAGTGCTCGCCAGCCTTAATGCCGAACGAGGTGGGGTCGAGGTCGTCGATGTTGCGGCAATATTTCATGTTGTAAGAAAATGGCGCGATAGAGAGCGAGAAAGTCTTGATGCATTCTTTGTCCTTATAGTTGTAGGTCATACCAAGACCGATGTTCAATTCGGCAGGCGAAAGCAGGCTCGACTTCATTGTGTGCGTGTTGGCCTTATAGGTTGTGAACATCTGGGTCTTGAATTGCAATGAGGTAGAATAGTACCAATTCTTGATAGCCTTGTAACCAAACGTGCTGTTGTATTGGAAAATATCTTCGTTGATGGCGTATTTGCGTAAAGAGTCGCTTTGTGCCGACATCACGCCCACCTTGTAGCGCAGAGTGTTGTCGAAGAGAAACTTCGGGTGCAACTTTTGGTTGAGGCTCACATTCCATTGGAAGTCGCCAAGCACATTTATATTGTTCTCACCACCTTGATACCAGTTGTCGCTGATAAATGCTTGTGTGAAGTGGAGGCTGGTTTGGAAGGTGTGGAGCCAATTGCGAAGTTTCACTGGGCGGCGGTCCACAAATTCAGGCATTTCAAGTGCTTCATCGGCAGCCTTTTGTGTCTCGATATCAAGCAAACTGGTTGATGGGTCGGCTTTCACCACATATTCCTTTGGTGCTTCACGCATATTGTTGGCGTTGTAAGGCACATCTTGTGGCGACTGAAGCATAGTGCGATAGCGAGCGTTCTCAATTCTGTTGCGGTCGTTCAATTCGTTGTCGAGCCAAGAACGGTCGTAATTGAGCTCGGGGTTTTTATTTTTTTCAGGAGTGATAGAGGGAGTGTTTAGTGAGTCGCTCACCACCTTTTGTTTGTCGAACACGAGTGGAAGCAAAAGTTTTCCCGGTTTCACCTGCGCATTATTGCTTTGTGCTGCTGCGCCACTGGCAGAAATCAGCAATAAAAGTATGTATGTGAGTATTCTTTTCATATTCATAATTACAAAGATAGGCATTTTTTTGCTATTAAATATAGAAACAATGTGAATTCAGATAAAATGTTTTGAAACAAAACTGAAATATTGTCGTTATTATTTTGGTAATCAATTTGTTAAACTGAATATTAGGCAGAAAACTTGCCTTTTTGGCATCCTCTGAATGTGCCCCCAGAATTGGGCATGAAGTATGCTTTGTTGATGGACAAAACAAACAATATTTTCAATTAACTTTAATAAAAGACACAAATTATGATGACAACACGAAGAAATCAGTACTGGCTGCCAGAAGTGTTCAACGACTTCTTCAATGGCGAGTTTTTACCAAAGGCAAACACAACTTCTCCAGCAATCAATGTAGTAGAAAAAGATAATGAATACGATGTGGAATATGCAGCTCCTGGTATGACAAAAGATGACTTCAAGGTGAGTCTTGACGAAGAGCAAAACCTCGTGGTAGAGATGGAAAAAAAGGAGCAAGCCACCGAAGAAAATGCTGGTGTGTATCTTCGCCGCGAGTTTAGTTTCTCCAACTTCCAGCAAAAGTTGATTCTTCCTGAAGATGTGGATCACGACAAGATTGGCGCTTCTGTGGCCAATGGCGTGCTCACCGTAGTTCTTCCAAAAAAGAAGGCTGAAGAAATGAAGAAGGAAGTGAAAATGATTGAAATTATGTAACTCCGTTTCATATTCATATAAAACAGCCGCTCAGTGCGCGATTCACATCGGTGCTGGGCGGCTTTGTTTTGTTTGTTTACTACTTATATTAAAATAACTAATTCACTTTCTGTACTCAATGTACTGTAATTGTTAATGACAGTGCAAAGTTACTGCCGAAAGAAGGGGCGTGCAATCGCAGAAAATTGGTATTTTTATGGCTTCCGTGTAACCATAATTAATGATTTTACTTATATTTGCACAGAAATAATGTAAAACATAGAAATATGAAAAGAATTTTATTTGCGATAGCCTTGTTTTGTTCCCTTAGCAGTCAGGCACAACTTTTGTGGAAAGTGAGTGGCGGTGACCTTGAAAAGCCCAGCTATTTGTTTGGCACATATCATTTGATGCCCAGCAGTTTTGTGGACAGTGTTCCCGGCCTCCCCGAAGCCATTAAAAGTGTGGATGCTGTGTGGGTGGAAATTGAAAATGAGAAAATGACATCACCTGCCACCATTCAGCAAATGACACAAATGATGGTTGCGCCAGCTGATAGCAGCATTGATAAGTTGCTTTCGGCCGATGGCTATCAAATCGTTGATGGTGTGGTGAAGCGCTATTTAGGCGCTTTCGGCGTTTCGCTCGACCAGTTGAAGACACTGCGTCCTGCTGCTCTTGAAACCCAATTTGCTCAACTTATGGGAGTGAAAAGACTGCCCAACATGGATCCTGCCAAACTTCTTGATGGCGAAGTGGAGCGCCGTGTTAAGGCGTTGGGCAAACCCGCAAATAGTCTGGAAACGATTGACTTCCAAATTCAACTGTTGTTTGGCGATCCGCTCAGTCTGCAAGCAGCAAGTTTGCTTGAAATGTGCAAAAATATTGAAGATGTTGAGAAAAATTTCGATGAAATGCACAATGCTTACGGTGCGCAGGATTTTGAGAAACTCATCAGTGTAGCCTTCGACCCTGCAGCGATGAGCAAAGAAGATGCTCAGAAAATTTGTTACGACAGAAATGTGAAATGGGTGCCTGTGCTTGTGGATGCCGCCAAGAAAGGCAGTGTTCTTGTGGCTGTAGGTGCCGCTCATTTAGGTATGGAAAGTGGCCTTATTGAATTGCTTCGCCAGCAAGGCTTCACTGTAGAGCCTGTTAAATAATCGAATTAGAATCCCTTGTTGATATTGTCGGCATACCTTTGGTGTGCTGAGGATTTTTACGCAGTGTTTCTGCGCCTTATCTGCTGGGAAAATATCTTTTGGGGCAGGTAAAGGTAAGGATGAACCCATCGGTCAGACGGGTTTGCAGATAGAAATCTTCGCTTTTGAAGCATCCTGCATGAGTGATGGTTTCGCCGATGTGGGGCGATGGATAGGGAAGAAGCATAATCTCGTTGCGATAACTTTTCACAAGATCTCGTTGGCCGATATTTTTAAAGATTGCCTCTTTTGCTGTCCAGGCTATCATATGGGCAAGTTCGTCGTCGGCCTTCAACCATTGCTGTTCAGCCTCGTTAAGGAACATCCCGCGCACACCCAACACCCGTCGACGGTATTGCTCCACATCTATTCCCATGCAGTGGTGGTGGTTCAATGCTATGCCTAAATAGCCCTTTGTGTGGGCAATGGATATATTAATGTGACTATTCTCTATGTAGGGCAGGCGGTCGGCATTGTGGAGAATGGGGGTATCGATGCCAAAGATAGTCTTCATCAGCATGCGTTCGCCTAAAATTTCTTTTTTGCGACTTTCAGCCTTAGCTTCGCAAGATGCGTCAAGACCTTCCTGACGACACATGTCGGCAAGTTGCTCCGATGTTTCGCTGAGCAGCCATTGGTGCAGAATTGTACCGTCGGGGAATGATATCGTGCCTGCGTAAGCCATTATTCTTCTTTATTTGCTTCTTCTATAGGCTCAACAAAAACACGCACTTTGGCGATGCGATATTTTTTCACCTTCAGCACGGTGAATTTGCAGCGTCCGCAGTTGATTTCCTCTTTCTCTTGCAGGAAATCGCCCTTGATGCTCAGTAGCAAACCGGCAATGGTTTCCACTTCGTCGGAGTGATTGTCGAACTCGTGTTCTTCTGTTCCTGTGGCTTCGTAGAAATCATCGAGAGGGGTTTTTGCATCGAAAATGTAGGTGTTTTCCGATTCTTTTGTGAAGTATTTTTCCTCGGTGTCGTATTCGTCGTCGATATCGCCCACGATTTCTTCAAGCACATCTTCCAGTGTGGCGATACCTTGAACACATCCAAACTCATCGAGCACAATGGCCATGTGCACTTTCTTTTTGCGGAAGTCTTCCAACAAGTCGTCGATCATGCGAGTTTCGGGCACGAAATACACTGGGCGCATCAAAGCTTGCCATTTGAAGTCGTTGTCGCGTTTGCCGATATAGGGAAGAAGGTCTTTTGCATAGAGCATACCCTTCACATTGTCGGGGTTTTCTTCAAAAACGGGCATTCGTGAATATCCGTTTTCCACCACTGTCTTCACCACTTCTTCAAAGTTGCTTTCAATATCGATGTCAACGATGTCGATGCGAGGACGCATAATTTCGCACACGGTCTTGTTGCCAAATGTGAGAATGCCTTTGAGGATTTCCTTCTCATCTTTGCTTTTAACATCGCTGGCTTCAAGGGCTCGCGAAAGGTCTTCCATCGAGATGTCGTCGGCGTGTGCCGAAACCGCTTTGCGAACGATGAAAGTGCTCTTTACCATCAGTTTTGATATGGGACTGAACAATACCATCATCATTCCGATAGTGCCAGAGGCAAAAGAGGCAAACTTCATATTGTTGTTGCTCGCGTAGAGTTTTGGAATCACCTCACCGAAAAGGAGGATGAGGAATGTGAGAATCACGGTCTGCACTATGAAGTTGGCTATACCGCTATTGAATGTAAACATCTTGTTCATCGCGTAGTTGAGCACAATAACGATGAGCACGTTCACAATATTGTTGCCAATGAGAATAGTGGCGAGGAGTTTTTCGGGTTTCGAAAGGAGATTTTTTATGCGATTTCTTGTGTTATCGCTTTCAATATCTTCAATTTCTTCGTTTGTGAGCGAGAAAAATGCAATCTCAGAGCCGGAGTTGAATGCTGAAAACAGCAGCGCAATCAATGCAACGGCGAGCGCGATGATAACACCGATAGTGGGTGGATTGAATTGGATTGCAATGGATGCGGCATTACTGGTGTCGCAAAGTAGAGAAAAAGTTGACGAAAGAGGGTCCGGGTCCAAAATGTGTGAGTTTTAGTTGAACAATCAAGTGCCATCGGCGTAATTAGCGGATGCCGAATAAGGCACAAGTAAGTCACTGCGTTGTGAACTTCAATGCAAATTTACAAAAACTTTGCCTTATATTAAAGGTGTTTAGTGATAAAATAGAGAAAAGAGATTAGAAATTAGAGAAAAGAGATTAGAGATTATAAGTTAGAAGTTAGAGAATATAGAATATAGAATATAGAATTTAGAATTTAGAATTTAGAATATAGAATATAAAGGAACAGCCTGAAGCCCCCAAATACTCGGATTGCTCTGAAACCTCCGAGCACTCTGAGTACTCCGAGAGCTCTGAACACTCTGGATTATTATCTAACATCTAATTTCTAACTTCTAACTTCTAATTTCTAATCTCTATTCTTGTATTTCTCCATTTCTGCCATGGCGGCATCTTGCATTTCCTTTATGCGGCGAGCGTTTTCCTCCTCTTCTTCTTTGCGCTTGCGGTCTGCTTCTTCAAGTTCTTTTTCAAGGCGTTCGCGTTCCTGTGCATCTTCGTAGCCACGCTTTACGCGACCTGCAGTTTGGTCGTACTGATTCATGGCACTCTTCGCTTCGCCTACGCCAGGGATGTTGTATTCACGATAAATCCACCAGTCGGTAATCCAATTTGGCAGAAGGTTGACCAACCATCCGATGATGCCATTTCTAACTTGAGTCTTAACAACGCTTTTTGCTGTGCCTACAGCAAGATCTTTCTTGAATTCGGATGACGAAGGACCTTGAGCGTTTTTTACATATTTGGCAAGACCGGTGAAGAGGTTGTTGTAGGCTGTGTTTACAGGAGAAGTGAGCATTTCTCTTTCAAATTCGCCTTGGTCGCTGCAGCGCTCCGCAATTTGCGCCATGTCTTCAAACACCTTGTCCACTTTTGACTGCTCCGATGCGGGCACATTGAAATAGTCGGTTATGGTTTTGCGGCGCACTTCCAGCCACTTTTCTTTTTCTTCAGATAGCTTCATAAATGCAGAATTTTAGAGTTCACTTTAATTGAAAAGCCGTAGCCCTGATGAGAATCACTTGGCTACGGCTTTTTGAATTTATTCTATTGATAAGAATTTATTCTTACTTTACAACCTTAACAGCTGACATAGTGCCATCGGTGTAAGAAGTAACAACGATGTTGATACCGTCGAATGGAGTGTCGCTTTCAACACCAGCTGCGTTTACATACTTAACGCCAGCTACAGTCTTAGCATTTACATCGTTAACGCCAGTTGGAACGTCAGTGTTGATTTCAACAGGGTAAACAACATAGTTCTTCCATGCGCCAGGACCATCCTTGCCAGTCATGCCTTGAGTTTCTTCAGCTTCTTCCCAAACCATCTTTTGGAGAACTGGACCAACGAGTCTGAAGTATGAGCCATCAGTAGGAACACCTGCGCGAGCCATGAGTGCTGACCAGTTGAGGGTGATGCATTGACCTTGGTCACCAGGACCTGGGTATGCACATACAGCATTGTCGCTTGAGCGCATGTAACCACCAAATGTCACAACTTCGTTTGCTTCTGGAGCGAAGAGAACATTGTTGAGTGTGGTTTGCTTAACTGCTGGTTCTATAGAACTGTCTTCTTTTGGAGTAGGCATGCCTTTGAAAGTAGTGAGGCAAGGGTTGCCGTTTTCTACAGAGTAAACACCCATCATAGTTTCTGCAGCACAACCTAAAACGCCCCATTCCTTGTCAGCAACTACTCGCATTGGAGTGTGAGCAGCATCTTGAACGAATGCGCCAAGAGTGGTTTCGAAAAGAACAGCAACTGGATCTGCGATACCATATTCAGCACCGTCAGTACCATTAGCGATCAACCAAGGAAGAGTAACTGCTGGATATACACCAGCTTCCTTTTCGCCTTGCATTGTTACAGTGGCAACAGAAGTTTCGGTTTCGTAGTTGAGCTTGTTCTCGAAGCCGTCTGCAGCCTTAACAACCAACTTTACCTTATCTGCGAAATCAACAGAAGCTTGAACATTGATTTTTGCAACAGCACCGTCGCCAGCTTCGTAAGTAGACTCAGTACCCAACATGTTATTACTCATCAAACGGATACGGTTAAGTTCTGCTACATAAAGTTGTGAGAATGTGTTACTTCCATCTTCGTCTACTGCACGACCTGTCTTTTGAAAATAAACTGTGCCACCAGTTCTTGTTGGTACAGGAGTAATGCCTTCGGGGAAGAAAACTTGCACTTGGAAGTCGCGTCCAAGGAAGTTGTTCTTCATCTTGAGTTCAATTTGCTTCTTTTCACCAGCCTTGATAGCGAAGTCGTCGAAATAGAATTCAACAGTATTTTCAGCCATTACGCTAAAAGATACTACTGCCATCAATGCAAATAATAAGCCTTTGATAGTCTTTTTCATAATCGTAAATGTTTAGTTTTTATTTTGATATTTAGTTTATACAATTCTTCTAATATGCAAATTTAATGAAAAAATATGTGTTGACAATTTTTTTCTTTAAAAAAATAGAAGAATTTTCAACAAAAATCATCAAAAGTCGCACTTGCCATTATACAGGCTTTAGAATTATCCATTTCTTTGATGATGTAACTATACCTTTTTTATTAAGATTTGTTATTCTCATGAAAGGTATGGACACAAAAAAAAGAGGCTGCTAAAAAGCAACCTCTTTATGATTTATGGATTTGGAAGAATTATTTTACTTCAGCACCCATTACGTTGTACTTCTTGTCACCAGCAACGATGTAGATTTGACCGTTTTCGATAACCTTGTAAGTCTTAACAGCACCAGCAGCGTTGATGTCGTTAACACCAGTAGAAGTAGCCTTAACAACGAATTCAGTGTCAGGACCGTCACCGTCGTTCTTACCACCTTCAGAAGCTACACCAGTTGACCAGTGAGTCTTAGTGATTTTACCCTTGAGTTCACCTTCCTTGTCAACAGTAACAGCGATTGTAGCGCAAGCGTCGTTACCTGGATCGAGAGGTTGGTTAGCCATATCAACGATTACTGCACGGTAAGTGTTAGGAGCAGGAGTTGATTGAGAGATAGTGTGGTCGCACCAGCGTTCGTTGTCGAGAAGACGGATGAACTTCTTGCTTACCTTAACTGCAGTAAGACCTTCTGGAAGAACGAGGTCGAATTGCATTGAACCGTAACCAGTTTGAGTTTCGAAAATGATAGGAAGTTCGATTTGTTCACCAACCTTAGCTTCGCAGTTGTTGATGAAAACCTTGTCAGTTTCAGCAGTACCACCAGCGATAGCTGACATGCTGATAGCTGCGAGAGCAGCAACGAGTAAAGATTTTACTTTCATAATCAATTGATTTAGTTGTTTGAAAATTTATAAATTTAGTTCTCTAATTATCTAATTGTTAAATGCTTATTCACATCTTTATGTTAGAAATGCGCATTTCACATTCACTAACTACCCACAAAGATATAAATAATTTTTCTAATAAAACAATATTCCGATGTTTTTTTCTCTTTTTTTTGCATTTTTTTTATCATACATTTATTATGGTTATGTAACCACTTTGCATTATTACCAGAGTGTTGGCTAAAAGTGTATGATTGTAATTATTATGTAGTGCTTTTTTTAACTCTTATATATAAATAAAGAGTTAGAGTTAGAACATGTAATCTGTTTGCAAAAAAATGCTGCGTTTTATTAAGGCGCATATCCTTTAGGATTGTTCGCCTTAATAATTAATTATTCCTTTTCTTTAGTAAGTTTATGCGTTTTTCATCTCTAATTACATTTGTACTTGTGTTGAGGTCGAGAAGCGTTTCCATAA
>JAKSMA010000070.1 GCA_024400895.1 Muribaculaceae bacterium
CTTTTTGCTTGAAGTGCCCAGTGCCAAACTTCCGCCTTGCATACTTGCGGAGAATGCGCCCTCAAATGCTTCTGGCTCCTTGTAGGTGATGTCGAGCACCGACGCCATCTTGTCGCTGTATTCGGCATTGAAACCACCAGTAGAGAAGGCTACCGAACGCACCATGTCGGGGTTGATGACGCTGAGGCCTTCTTGCTGACCGTTGGTAACCAATTGTGGACGATGGACTTCGATGCCGTTGATGTAAACGCTATTTTCGTCGTAACTACCACCACGCACCATGTATCGCGAACTCATTTCGCTTTTTGAACTCACACCAGCCTGGGTGGCGATGATGGCTTCCACGCTATTGCCCGAAGCGCTTGGCGTGAGATTCATAGCGTCGATGTCGACACTTTGCAAGGTGTTGGTCTGCTTGCGGAATTCCGTAACTTGCACACCCTGAAGCTCTACCGCTGCACTGTAGAGTTTTGGATTGATGGAAACAGTGCCTGTGGGCTTGAGCAATTGGCGTCGCACTGTGCTGTAGCCAAGGCAAGAGAATACCACCATCACGGTGTCGCGTGTGGGGGCGGTGATTTCGTACATACCCTTTGTGTCGGTGTTCACGCCAATAGCGGTGTTGGCAATCTTTACAGAGGCAAACTCGATAGGCTCGCCTTTCTCGTCGACCACCTTACCCGTGATTTTTACTTGTGCACCTGAAGATATGGCGGTGAACAAGATAAGTGCTGTGATGAATAGCGATTTGAAAATATGTTTTGTTTTCATCTGAAATCTTTTTTATGAGCAATATGCACACATTATATTATATAACGCAAAAAATGGGCATTAAGTATAATTCTGTGCAAAAAAAGAAATGAACCACCCTTGAGTTTTGGGGGAATGACCGGCTATACCCGAGGGGTGTGGGTGATGAGGGGCTGGCTCCAAGCTGCGCACACATACGTGCGCTTGCATGGAGTTAACTTTTGTGGAAGTGCGGGCTCAGTGGAAATCTATTGGGGATAGTTATCTCCAGTTGATTACCTTTCTCACAAAACCTTTGCAGACTTGTAGACTTCAAAAAAGACAAAAACCGAGATAAACCTCCTTTGGCGTATGCGGGTGCTGCACACACTTCGCTTGATTTGTGGGATTTCAGATTTTTAAGCGAGCTTAAATCTGGCCTCCCACAAACCAACCACGCCCTCTTTCGAGGGCTATCATACGCCAAAGGACGATAAACCACGCCTGCGGCGAAAAACAAATTTGCTTGTCATATATGGAAGGACAGGTCTACAAGTTTTATGGTGGTGCGGGTTTAACATGCCAAAGGCATGTCCCTACCGCGGTGGAGGCTGCCTTGTGTATGGGGGTGGACTGTCCGAAAACTTGAAATTATAGAATGCAATTTACAGATTGAAAGTAGAGGTTGTTGTGTTCAGGCTGGAAGCCTGCACTTGTTAGTAACCGGGTACGCAGTGCCCGGATAAAAGATGGAAAAGTATTCTGGCTGGAGGCCTGTACTTTGCAAATTGCTCGCAAACGTGCAAGTATTTGGAAATCTTAGTGTTTGTAGGTACTGGCTTCCAGCCAGGGATTGGGACTCGGGTTTTCGTATTCCGTAGGCAAAATCTCCTTCGTCGATTTTCCTCACGGTTACTCAACTGCTGGCTTCCAGCCAGAACAAGGCACCTCCTTACAATCTGTAACTTTTTGGAGTACCCCGTTTTAGTTCTCGGACAGCCTGGGGGAATACAGATGATGGGGGGTGGTTAGTATTCTACTTTTGTCTTGGTGTAGCCGTGCTGGCGGCGGTATTTGCGCACATCGCGGAAAAGGTCGGTGGCGTAGACGAAGTTGTTGAGGTCTTCGTTGTCCTGGTCGTAGATTTCGTCTTTAGTTCCCACCCATCCGAGATGGCCTTTGTTCACGAAGATGATGTTTTCGCCGATACCCATCACCGAGTTCATGTCGTGGGTGTTGATGATGGTGGTGATGTCGAATTCGTGGGTGATGTCCCACAGCAACTGGTCGATAACGATGGAAGTCTTAGGGTCGAGACCTGAGTTTGGCTCATCGCAGAAAAGGTACTTGGGGTTGAGAGCGATAGCACGGGCAATAGCGGCACGTTTCTGCATACCACCAGAGAGCTCAGCGGGATATTTGTCTGCGCTGCCGGTGAGGTTGACGCGGTCGATACAAAATTGTGCACGCTCGCGTTGCTGCTCAGGCGTCATGTCGGAGAACATCATCAGAGGGAACATCACATTGCCCATCACGGTTTCGCTATCGAAAAGGGCAGAGCCTTGGAAAAGCATACCGATTTCTTTGCGAATCTCTTTCAGTTCCTTGCGGTTCATCAAGGTGATGTCGCGTCCGTCGTAGAGGATTTCGCCGTTTTCGGGCTTGAAAAGACCAACGAGGTTTTTCACCAACACCGTCTTACCGGAGCCACTCTGTCCGATGATGAGGTTCACTTTGCCGTCGTAGAACTTTGCACTGATGTTATGGAGCACTTGGCGGGTGCCTCCATCAAAAAATTTATCGAGATTTTTTACTTCAATCATAATAGTTCTCCTCTCTGATTACATCAATAAAAGTTTAGTGAGCACAATGTCGGTGATAAGAATCATAATGTTGCTCATCACCACGGCGTCGGTACTGGCTTTACCTACTTCCACCGAGCCACCTTTCACGGTGTAGCCATAGTAGGCAGAGATGCTTGAAATCACAAATCCGAATACCAGCGACTTGATGAGGGCAAACCAAACGTCGAACTCAACGAAGTCGGTCTGGATACCATAAATATAGGTGTCGGGGTCGAGAATGCCGGTGTAGCACACAGCCCAGCCGCCAAACATGGCGGTGACCATGGTGATAATCACAAGGAAAGGAAGAATGGTAACCAATCCCAAAATCTTTGGCATAATCAGATAGTTGGCAGAGTTGACACCCATAATGTCGAGTGCGTCGATTTGCTCTGTCACACGCATGGTGCCGATTTCGGAAGCGATATTTGAACCGATTTTACCCGAAAGAATCAAGCAAAGGATGGAAGAAGAAAATTCCAGCAGAATGATTTCGCGGGTGGAGAATCCCACGGTGTAGCGGGGGAGAAGTGGACTCTGCATGTTGAGCTTGATGAGGATGGTGCACAAGCATCCAATGAAGAGCGACACGATGAGGATAAGCGGGATAGAATCAATACCCAGCTTAGATATTTCGTTGAGGTAGCGGCGGAAGAACTCCTTCCATCTTTCTGGCACACCAAAACTGCGCCACATCAGGGTGCAATAGTTGCCAAACGCTTCTAATCCTTTAGTAAAAAACATATATATCTTTTATTGCTATCTGCAAATATAGTGTATCTATATTATAATGTGAAAAACAAATGTGAATTTTCCGAATTATTGACCAGCATTGTTCGCGACCGCACCAATTTACTTTTTCACAGGTTGTGGAGTGCGATGCACAACGCCACTTTTGTTGACACCCGGTTTGGGCGCATATAGCTTTTTGTCGGTGGGCTTCACGCTATCGGGACCGCCTTTCTTTGCGTGTGGATTCTGTGAAGAGCCTTTTGCGGCCGGCGCCACATTCTGATTGCGGCTGATGAATTTCTGGGCATTGATGTTTGGATACAGCTTACGGTCGAGGTGAGTACGCACCAATGCGATGCTGTCGACGAAGGTGATGGTCGACGAACTGGTGATGTTGTAGTTGATGTATCCAAAGATGCGGCGTACATTGCGTGTGGAGTCGGTTTGCAGAGCAAGTTCTGCCCACGAGTCCATCGATGCATTGCGATTCGTAATAGCCACACTACCGTCGGAATACTCAACTGCAAGCATCAATCCGAAGGTGTTGTTGAAACTGAGCATCTTCATACTCAGCATATACCGGTCGCCTTTACGATGTTCGCCATCAGGCTCGTAATCGAATGTGAAATAGCCCCGCTTCAAGCCTGCAGTGAGCATCAAAGAGCGCTCGTCGTTCCAAATGTCGGCGGTGTCGCCCTTGGCTTCATACATTTTGCGCTGTTGCTGGTTGGCGTTGTCGGTTTTACGCTCTTGTGGACCTGTTGCCATTTCTGATGCCAAATCCTTCTTGTCCTCATTCAGGCGCATAATCACTTTTTTGTGCACGGTGCTGTAGGCCTCAAAATTGGTGGCGTACCACACGAGCGACGAATCGTAGTCGGCTTGGGTGATGCCGTGCTTTTTAAAGAGCGACTGCTTTGCTACGCGTTTTAGCGAGTCGGTAGGGAACGCATCCGGATTCATGTCGATAATGGCCTCCAATCGATACAGGTCGTAGAGGAAATCAGCCATATCACTTTCCTTGATAACGCCGTCGGGAGCCTTGTCGCACCCCGACAGGAGCACGGCAGCCATAGCGATTAATATAAGGAGTTTTGATTTCATCTAAATGCGTTTGAAAATATCTTGTTATTATTCTTCTTTCACTTCTTCTGCTGCTTCTTCTTCTTTCTTTTGTTCCTCGCCTTTTTCCTCGTCGTCAGCAACAAGATGCTTGCTGTAGAAGCAAACGAGTACAAACACACTTACCGACAGGCATGCGTCGGCAAAGTTGAATACGGGTTGGAAGAATTCTGTACCGCCGAGCAGAGGCACCCAGTCGGGCCAGGTGAAGAGCGGGAAGTAGAACATATCCACTACACGCCCGTTGAAAATGCTCGCATAGCCTTCTGGCGGGAACATTTGCGCAACACTGACGGGGGTTGACTCGTTGAAAATCTGTCCATAGGCAATGCAGTCGATAACATTGCCGAGTGCGCCGGCAGTGATAAGCGAAATGCAAGCCAAGAATCCAACAGGGATAGTGGGTTTCTTACACAATCGGGTGATGTAGAAAATCAGTAGCCCCACGGCTATGATACGGAACCATGTGAGGAACAGCTTAGGTCCCCATTCCATACCGAACGCCATACCGTTGTTTTCCACAAAGCGGAGAATAAACCAGTCGGTGATGCGATAGTCTTCATAGAGGGTGAAGTTGCACTTTACCCAAATCTTGAGGGCTTGGTCGATAATTACCACTGCCACTATGATGATAGCGGCAATCCATCCTTTTGAAATATGTTGGTTATTCACTATTTACCTTCTCTTTTTTTGTTTGGCCTCAATTTCCTTTCCTTCAACAGAAAGGGTGGTGTGAGGCACAGCCATTAATCTTCCTTTTGGGATTAGCTTACCTGTGACACGGCAAACACCATAGGTCTTCTGCTCAATGCGCACAAGGGCACCCTGTAGTTTTTTGATAAACATCATTTGACGCTCAGCGTTTTCGCTGGCGTGCTCTTTGCTCATGGTTGCTGCACCATCTTCAAGAGCCTTAACACCTGGAGCACTTTCATCTTTTTGGATTGTGCCCATAAGATGGTCGTAGTTTTGCTTGGCCACCTCAATTTTTTCAAGAATCAATTGTTTGAATTCTTGCAACTCGTCGTCGGAGTATCTAACTTTTTCAGGAGATTCATTCATGATGATATCCTTTCTTTAATATATTTGAGGAATAGCCGATAAGGCTTAATCCCAAAGAGGGATTAGGCCTTTTCGACAGTGATTTGCAATTCGTATTCGTCCATGTCGACGGCGATTACCTCAGCGCCTTCAACAGGGGTCAATTCGATAGCGACAGCAAGCACTTGTTTTGCAATGTAGTCCTTGAATTGGGCCACAGCATCGTTGACGTGTTCGTCGGGAGTGATTTTCACCACGATACGGTCGGTGATGTTGAAATCTTTGCTCTTACGCACGTTTTGGATGCGGTTCACTAATTCGCGGGCGATACCTTCTTTGCGGAGGTCGTCGGTGATGGTGATGTCGAGTGCCACGGTGATGTTGCCTTCGTTAGCCACGAGCCATCCAGGAATGTCTTCGCTGATTACTTCCACATCAGCCAATTCCACAACAGCCTCTTCGCCACCGAGATTGAGGACGATTTTGCCTTCTTTCTCGAATTGTGCGATTTGTGCTTGTTCGAGTGTGGTGAGTGCTTGTGCAGCAGCCTTCATGTTTTTTTTTTTTTTTTGACCAAGTTTCTTGAAGTCGGGCTTGATGCGCTTCACGAGGATGCCAGCGTCGCCACCCACATAGTTGATGCCCTTCACATTCACTTCACCCATGATGAGGTCGGCCACGGCTTCGATGTCTTGCTTTTGGTTGTCGTCGAGCACTGGCACCATGATAGCGGTGAGTGGTTGCTTCACCTTCAAGTTTTTCTTGCGGCGGAGTGAAAGCACCATAGAGGTGATTTGCTGTGCGATGGCCATTCGCTTTTCGAGTTTTGCGTCGATAGCCGCTTCGTCAACCTTTGGATACATGGCCAGGTGAACTGATGTTTCGCTGCCAGTGAGGTCGCGATAGAGCATATCGGCATAGAATGGTGCGATAGGAGCCATCAGCATCGCCACAGTCTTGAGGCAAGTGTAGAGCGTTTGGTTGGCAGCCAAGTCGCCGTCCCAGAAGCGAGAGCGGTTGAGGCGAACATACCAGTTGCTGAGGTTGTCGACCACGAATTCGCTGATAGCGCGAGCCGCCTTGGTGAGTTCGTAGTCTTCGATATCGAATGTTACATCTTTCACGAGAGAATTGAGCACAGAGATAATCCAGCGGTCGATTTCTGGGCGTTCAGCCAATGGCACTTGAGGTGCGGTGAAATCGAAGTTGCAGAGATTAGCGTAGAGTGCGAAGAATGAATAAGTGTTGTGGAGCTTGCCGAAGAACTTGCTGCCCGACACTTCTTCCACGCCTGCTTGGTCAAACTTCAGGTTGTCCCAAGGAGAAGAGTTGCTGATCATATACCAGCGGATAGGGTCGGTACCATATTTTTCGATAGCCATGAATGGGTCAACGGCATTGCCCAGGCGCTTACTCATCTTGTTACCGTTCTTGTCGAGTACCAAACCATTGGAAATCACACTCTTGTAGGCCACGCTGTCGAACACCATAGTGGCGATTGCGTGGAGTGTGAAGAACCAGCCACGAGTTTGGTCTTGACCTTCAGCGATGAAGTCGGCAGGATAGAAGCTGCCGCTGTCCACGAGGTCTTTGTTCTCAAATGGGTAGTGGAGTTGTGCGTATGGCATAGCGCCACTGTCGAACCATACATCGATGAGGTCAAGCTCGCGCTTCATTGGTTGACCGCTTTCGCTCACCAGCACGATATCGTCAACGTATGGGCGGTGGAGGTCGATTTTTTCGTAGTTTTCATCGCTATAGTCACCAACCACGAAACCAGCCTTTTTCCAAGGATTTTCAGCCATCACACCTGCTGCCACAGCTTTTTCCATCTCGTTGTAGAGTTCTTCTACGCTGCCGATACAGATTTCTTCGTGGGTGTCTGCGTTGCGCCAGATTGGAAGAGGAGTGCCCCAATAGCGGCTACGGCTCAAGTTCCAGTCGTTGAGGTTTTCAAGCCACTTGCCAAAGCGTCCGGTGCCAGTGTGTTCTGGTTTCCACTTGATGGTCTTGTTGAGTTCCACCATGCGGTCGCGGCAAGCGGTAGAGCGAATGAACCAACTGTCGAGAGGATAGTAGAGGATAGGCTTGTCGGTACGCCAACAGTGTGGGTAGTTGTGCGTGTGCTTCTCCATCTTGAAGGCGGTGCCGTCTTGCTTCATGCGGATGCAGATGTAGATGTTGAGGTCTTCATCCTTGGCAGCAGCCTTTTCGTCGAAGCGTCCGTCGACAGTGTATTTTGGGTCGTAGGCGTTCTTCACATAAGCGCCTGCGTATTCTTTGTAAACATCAATATTCACGAAATTTTTCACGAAGTCGTCGTCGAGGTCTTCGAAGGTGAAGTAGCGTCCTTCAAAGTCGACCATAGGGCGAGTTTCCATCTTCTTGTTGATCATAAAGAGCGATGGAATGCCAGCTGCGCGTGCCACGTTGGCGTCATCGGCACCGAATGTAGGCGCGATGTGAACGATACCGGTACCGTCGTCGGTGGTCACATAGTCGCCAGGGATAACGCGGAAACCATTGTCGTTGCCCACGATTTTACCGTCGATTTTGTCAACAGGCTTTACCCATGGGAAAAGCTGTTCATACTTCATGCCCACGAGCTCTGCACCTGTGAATTCGGCAATCACCTTGTAAGGAACCACCTTGTCGCCTTGCTTGTAGGCGTCGAGAGCGAGTTCAGCTCCTTCAGCAGCGAAGTAGGCGTTGAGGCGAGCCTTTGCCATGATGTAGGTGGCAGGCTTGCCAGTGTATGGGTTGTAGCTTTCCACTGCCACATAGTCGATTTTTGGACCCACGCAGAGTGCCGTGTTGGAAGGCAAAGTCCAAGGTGTTGTGGTCCAAGCGATGATGTAGAGGTTTTCAAAACCAGCGTCAACTTTGCTCAGAATGTCGGCTACCACCTTGTTGTCGTCTTTCTTGACGGTGAACTGGGCGGTAACGGTTTGGTCCTTCACATCGCGATAGCAACCAGGTTGGTTCAATTCGTGACTGCTCAAACCTGTGCCGGCAGCAGGAGAATAAGGCTGAATGGTGTAGCCCTTGTAAAGGAGACCCTTACCGTGGAGTTGCTTGAGAAGCCACCAGAGGGTTTCGATGTAGCTGTTCTTGTAGGTGATGTAAGGATTGTCAAGGTCCACCCAGTAACCCATCTTATTGGTGAGGTCGGTCCATTCCTTGGTGTATTTCATCACCTCCTTGCGGCAGGCTGCATTATATTCGTCGACTGAAATCTTCTTGCCGATGTCTTCTTTCTTGATGCCGAGAGCCTTCTCTACGCCCAATTCCACTGGCAGACCGTGAGTGTCCCAACCAGCCTTGCGCATCACCTTGTGGCCGTTCATGGTCTTGTAGCGGCACACGATGTCTTTAATGGTGCGGGCAAGCACGTGGTGGATACCAGGCATACCGTTGGCAGATGGTGGACCTTCATAGAACACAAAAGTGGGAGCGCCTTCACGCTCTTCGATACTCTTGGCGAACACATTTTCCTGTTCCCAGAGTTTCAGCACGTCTTTGTTGACGTCGGAAAGATTCAGTTTGCTATATTCTCTAAACTTCATAAAAAAAAGCTTTTTTTATTTCGTGATATATTAATGTGCAAAGATATGAAAAAAATCCCATATTTTGGCCCGATTTAGCAGCCTTTTTTCTCTTCGACTTAAGTCTACGAAGGCTCCAAACGAATTTATTATTTTCATATCTCCTAACTTTTCACCTTCTGTCTTCAGATATTCTGTTGTCTTTATAAATGCTTCTTCATCCACACTCTCTAACTTAAAGGTAACAGTTACCGTTTGAACGAGGCGTTTTGTAATCTTGTTATGGATGGAGATTTTTGTTTTGGCTGTGGGTTGGGGTAAAAAAGGCTGCATCCCAAAGTAGACGGATGCAGCCTTTATGGTGGTAGTTATTTAATGCTGGATTATTCTGCTGAGGCGAGAATCATGTTGATGAGGGCGGTAACGTCGCTCACATTGATGGTGCCGTTGGCGTCGACATCGCAGAGCGAAGTGACATAATCAGCTGTGCCGAGAATCTTGTTGATGAGTGCAGTGACGTCGCTCACGTTAATCACGCCGTTGCTGTCCACATCGCCAGGCTTTGCAAGTGGTGTGCCGCCAGTTGGGTCGATGGTGTAGACGATGTAGGATGCATCTGGGTATTTGAGTTGAGGCAGTTGCATGTACACACTGCCAGCGTCCACATTATTGAATCGGCTTGACGCTGATTTGATAGGGTTGAACTTATTGTCTTTCCACAAGAATCTGTTTTCTGTTTCGGTGCTTGCTGGCGCAACCGTTCCAGTGAGTGAGCCGATGAGGTAATTGACCACTTTCACTGGTTGCACATTCAAAGTTCCTGGCTCGATGATGTCGAAGTATGCTGCTTTATTTTTTGATGCGCAGCGGAGCAAGACGGGAGTGTTTGCAGGCACAATGTTGTCGGGCAACTCTACATAATACAAGTAGCCATCGTTTTCGTTTGCTTCCCTGTATTTGGTGATGATGAGAGGGGCGGCGTTGTCTTGTCTTACAATCACGTCCTTGTCGAAGCAGAATTGGCGGTAATTGTTGCCTTCATAGATTAATGACGCGAGTTCGGGATAATGTTTTCATATAATCCTGATACCCCACGTTTAAATC
>JAKSMA010000071.1 GCA_024400895.1 Muribaculaceae bacterium
CTTGACTTCAGTGACCATTCCTAATTCAGTGACAACTATCGAGAAAGAGGCGTTCAAGGGTTGCTCCGGCTTGACTTCAGTGACCATTCCTAATTCTGTGACAAGTATCAGGAATTGGGCGTTCTACGGTTGTTCAAACTTGACTTCGGTGACCATTCCAAATTCCGTGACAAGTATCGGGTATTGGGCGTTCTACGGTTGTTCAAACTTGACTTCGGTGAAGATTCCAAATTCCGTGACAAGCATTGGGGGATATGCGTTCAGGGGTTGCTCTGGCTTGACTTCGGTGACAATTCCCAATTCCGTGACAAGTATCGAGTTGGAGGCGTTCAGCGGTTGCTCCGGCTTGACTTCGGTGACCATTCCAAATTCCGTGACAAGTATCGGGGCGGAGGCGTTCGAGGGTTGCTCAGGACTTACAAAAATCACAATTCCTGCAAGCGTAACATCTTTTCGTGATGCATTGAAAGGATGCTCCAATTTGCGTGAAATATACGTGGAATCGGAGTGGCCTTCCGACGGGCAGATTGCATATGAATATTTACATACCAGAGCTGTACTATATGTTCCTACAGGCTCATTTTACCGTTACCTGTATCATCCAGACTGGGGAAAGTTCGAGATGATTAAGGAGTACACCCCACGCAAAGCAAAAGCGGCAGGTGGCACAAAGAAAAAAAGTAGCAAAAGACGATAACAGACATATATCTTCCCCTTGCAACCAGAACACAGGGGGGATTGGCAACTGAATAGGCAGGGGCGCGAATTCAAAGCGCCCCTGCTTTATATTTTACGATGCAGGTGCTGTGCGGGGACAGGTGGCCGAAAATTCTATTGGAAATTGTAAGTGGATGCGTATCATAAGGTTGTTATTTTAAAGTGGATAAGTAAAATTATTCAATGATTGAAAAAACGCTATTAAAGAAGAAACACTAAGTGAAACAGCTGATGTGAAAACTCATTGTAGTGAAATTCTTTGATACGAAGATAGTCTTTTTGATGAATGCGAACAATGACAAAAAGGGAAATTCGGAATCAGATTTTAAGGTGAGGGGGAGGACATTCCGGAGGTCCCGGCTATTCCAGAGGAGGGGGGAGGGGAGAGGGTTCCCGGCGAAAAATCGGCGGGCACGGGGGGGCGGCGGGAGAGATGAATTTTTCAAGTTGCTGAAAACTGGATATGGTTGTTTAAATTATCGTAGAAGTTTCGATTATTAGTGTTAACTTTGCAGTGTGAATGATAAATCGATTTTTGATTCACGGGTGATTTTAGACTAAAAAAGAACAATATGAATTTTATAGGCACATATTGGGCACTTGTTCCGCCACTGGTGGCGATATTGCTTGCGCTGATTACCAAAGAGGTGTATTCTTCGCTCTTTGTTGGTATCGTACTTGGCGCAGTTTTCTTTTGTGTGTCCACTGGTTCCGGTGTTGATGGATTCGTTACTCACTTGCTTGATAACACTGTGGGAGAGGGCAACGACGCTCAATCTTATGGGCTGATTCATTGCTTGTCGGATAATTGGAATGTGGGCATCCTTGTGTTTTTGGTGATACTTGGCACTATGGTGGCTTTGATGAACAAAGCTGGTGGCTCTGCAGCATTCGGTAAGTGGGCAAGCAAACGTGTGAAATCGCAAGTGGGTGTGCAAATCTCCACTTTACTTTTGGGTGTGCTTATCTTTATTGACGACTATTTCAACTGTCTGACTGTGGGCTCGGTGATGCGTCCTATCACAGAACGACATTCTGTGTCGCGAGAGAAGTTGGCTTACCTTATCGATTCCACCGCAGCTCCAATTTGTGTGATAGCTCCAATATCGAGTTGGGCTGCTGCCGTTGCGGGTTTCTGTGCTGTGGGAGAGAACGGATTGGCACTATTCTGCCAGGCAATTCCATTCAACTTCTACGCCTTTTTTTCAATCATCTTTATTCTTGCCATCGTGCTGACGAGATACGATTTTGCTGCGATGAGGAAGTTTGATATTAATCAAAATGTGGATGATGCCACCACCGACGAAGTTGGTGAGATAGCTGATGCAAAAATGGAAGTGGCGTCGAGTGGTATCGGATTGAAGAAATTGGGCAAAAGCGGCACTGTGCTGGATTTGGTGGTGCCCATACTGCTTTTGATAAGTTTTTGCGTTTTGGGGATGATATATTCCGGAGGCTTTTTCCGCGCTGGTGAAACATATCACGATTTCATTGATGCCTTTGCTGCAAGCAATGCTTCGGTTGGTTTGGTGATCGGCTCGCTGACAGCACTGATTCTAGCCGGGCTGTGGCTTGTGACTCGCAGAGTTATCACATTTGAAGACGCACTGAGTTGCTTAATCAAAGGATTTGAAGCCATGGTGCCTGCAATTTTGATCCTTACGCTTGCATGGACCTTGAAATCGATGACAGATTCGCTCGGAGCTGCTGCATATGTGGCGCAATTGGTGGAAGGTACTGAACTTCAGATGTTGCTTCCAGCAGTAATATTTGTGACAGCTTGTTTCTTGGCTTTTGCCACAGGTACTTCGTGGGGTACGTTTGGCATTTTGATACCGATATGTGTGGCTGTGTTCCCGGTAGGAGCGCCATTACGTATCATCTCCATTTCAGCTTGTATGGCAGGTGCAGTGTGTGGCGACCATATTTCGCCAATTTCCGACACCACCATCATGGCCAGTGCTGGTGCCGGTTGTAAGCACGTTAACCATGTGTCGTCGCAATTACCATATGCAGTGACTGTGGCGGTGATTTCATTCCTTACTTATGTGGTGGCTGGATTTACGCAACATTTAGGCGTGCTACAAAGTGGCGTGATTTCATGGGCTTTCGGCCTATTTGCAATGGCGTCAATTTTCGTTCTTCTTAAAAAGATGGGTAAACTTCAGCGGTAATTCGGAAATATTTTGTAATTTAGCAACAAGTTAGGTACTGTTAGTGGTACCGAATATTAATATTTGAATATCATGGCTAATAAAAGAGATTTAAAGAAAGCTATTCGTTATGCTTGCGGTGATATCGCAGGCGAGTGCATTTTTGCTGAAAATACCATTGAAGGTACTGATGTAGCTGCTTGGGACCAAATCATCCTTGATGTAGCTCTCCTTCAAGAAGAAGCTGTTAACCGCGTGTCGGTTAGCTTCGACAAGGTGCCTCGTGACTTTGAAAACAAGAAAGAATATAACAAAGCACGTCGCACCTATTTCAAGGCTGTAGAAAAAGCGTTGGCAGAATATATGCGTACAGAGACCGAACAAGTGGTTGCTGCTATGAACGCATTGGTGCCAAAGGCAAAGAAGTAATAAGCGTTTAGCATTAAGAAGCTGTTTGGATTTTATTCAATAAATTCTTGTGCCAGATAAACGGTGCTTTTAAACCCAGAAAGTTCATTAGGAGCAAATGGCAATATTTTGCTTCTCATAGGCAGTATTTGTGCTATCTTTCGCTCACATAGGAGCCCCTATGCTCGTTGTGGTATAGCGCAAATCCTGACACTATGATAATCTAAAACCTTTTCCATGTCCCAATGCACTTTCTGGGTTAGAGCTTCTAAAGATTTACACCAACTTGTGGATGCGTATGGCCAAGAGCAAAATATGCCTCCATAAGTTGATGTGTGTTTATATTGTGTCACATTTATATAACATTATATCAAATTGGGATTAGCGCGATACTTGCTACATAAGTTTGGCTGGGATTTTAAAGTTAATGTTCCCGAAACGCCTAAATGCGTGATTTGTGTAGCACCTCATACCAGTAATTGGGATTTTATTGTTGGAGAGCTGGCAATACGCTCAGCAGGCATGAAGGCCGGCTTTTTGATGAAGAGCACTTGGTTTTTCTTTCCTCTGGGCTTGCTGCTTAAGTCGATTGGCGGAGTGCCTGTTCATAGAGGAAAGAAGAAAGATGGCCAAAGTTCTATCACAGATTCGCTTGTGGAAGCCTATGCAAAAGCAGATTCCCTCGCAATTGCTGTGACGCCAGAAGGAACAAGGAGTTTGAATCCGCATTGGCATAAAGGTGCTTTGGTTATAGCATCTGAAGCGAATGTGCCGCTTGTTTTGGCATATATCGACTACAAAAACAAAATTGCTTGTCTGGATAAAGTGCTCACTCCATCGGGAGATTTGGACGCAGACTTGGATACCATTCGCCGTTACTATAAAGATAAAGGCTATATGGCTCGTTTTCCCGAAAAATTTACAACAGGTCAGGAATAGAAATCATACACAAAATTAAAAGAACGAAATACTATGTTTTCACGAAATTTCAGAGTGTCGCTGATAGAAGACAATATTGTGTGGGGCGATAAGCATGCCAATCTTGCACAATTGAAGCGAAATATGCAAAATGTGCCAGAAGATACCGACTTGGTGGTTTTGCCGGAATTGTTTACCACTGGTTTTATTTTCGACCGCGACCAAGCCATGGAGTTGGCAGAACGCAATATTGATGAGACGATGAATTTGATTCATCAGCTTGCAGATGAATATCAGTGTGCTATAGCAGGTTCGTTTTTGGCTCATACTGCAGGCCACCTTCTATGACAAGCGTCACCTGTTCAGCTTTGGCGGTGAAGACAAAGTGTACAAGCAAGGACATAAGTCTGCACCTATCATCCGCTTCCGCGGATTCAACATCAAGATGATTGTGTGCTACGATTTGCGATTCCCAGTTTATTGCCGCAATGTGAGAAACAATTACGACATTCTGCTTGTGGTGGCCAATTGGCCTAAAGCACGTGAGAATGCATGGCGTCAGCTCCTGTTTGCTCGTGCAATAGAAAACGAGGCTTATGTGCTTGGGTTGAATCGTTGTGGTGTGGACAACTCTGGCGTGGAATTCAGTGAAGGCTCTTCTTATGTGATTGATTTCAAGGGGAAATTGATTACAGAGCGTGGCACCAGTCCTGTGATTGCCGCAGATTTGTCGTTGCCAGCATTGAATAGATTCAGGGAAAAATTCCCCGCTTGGCAAGATGCCGACGAATTCACTATTCGCTAAAGGAGCGCCATGTCCTCTAAATATCTGATACAATGAAAATTTCATACGATGCAATATATAAAAGGAATATGAAGCGCTTTTTGCGCGCCAAGCTCCTTAAAGGTTTGGGTGGTACAATCCTCTTCGGTGGCGGAGCACTTTTGTTGCTTCATTATAATTTGTTTTTTCTTTCCAAGGTAAGTGCGGTGATAGCTGCGTTCATTTTTATGTATGAAGTGGCGGCCTCAGGATTCAACACAGATATATATCGGTTTTGGAAATGGGATGCCATAGCGAAGCGCCACTTTAAAAGTGTGAAAGCGAAAGCGAAGACTGTGCGCGAAGCTTTTCAGCAAAGTCAAGTGGCGGGATTGGGGCTGCCTACCGAGAAATATGAGTTTGACAGGATAAGACAATCTTATGTTGATGACTATGATTATCTATCGTTTCTGATGCCTTGGTCGAGGGATTTGGCTGCCTATTACTATGCAATTGAAGAACACCTTGACAAGGAAGAACTTGCATATCTCAGTGAGGAGTTCGTGAACGAAGAGGAATTCAACTACAGCAAAAATTTGCGCCATGGGATTTTAGTCTACGAGGAAAAAGAATTGATAGCGCTTGATGGAAATGTTTATGCTTTTTCCGATATTGTTTCATATCGCATTTGGGATAATTACAGCAGTCATGTGGTGCATGAAACCGTTACACGCGTGGATACAGAAACGCAGAACAAACGTATGGCGGCAGGTTATTTGTTGGGCGGAATGAAAGGTGTGTGTCTTGCGCAGATGTCTCCAGCCACAACTACTGTGACATCCTCGCGCACCGTGTATGGCGGTGCATGCTATTTGGCGATAACTGTGAAGGAAGCCACGATGCAAGAGAAGGTGTATGATTATATATTAGATTATTGCAAGGGTGGAGAAAAGCAGAAAAGGGCATTGCTCAATTTCTTGCGAACTTGTTGCGAAAGGAATATTCACAAACTTTAATATTGAAGAGGTGAGAGTTATGAAGAAAAATAGTAACTTTGCCTCGAAATTATAAACGATAAAAATCAAAACGATTATGAAGCGTAAATTATTCATACTCTCAATTGCTTGCATGGCAGCGTTTGCAATGCCAGCACAACGTGTTCAAAAAGTTCAAACAAAGGCTGCAACAACTAAATCGGTAGAAGCGACCAAGGTGTCGACAGAAGAATTCAACAATTTGAAGGCCACTTTGAGCAGTTCTATTGAAAAAATGAAAAACGCTGCGAACGCAGAGGCTGTTTCGAACGTGATGTACAACTACACCAAGTCGTTCTTGGGAATGAATAAGGTGTACAAGGGATTGTCGGACTATCAGAAGAAGCAGGTGGATGTGCTTGTTAAGCAATTCGGTACTCAATCTCAAGCAAAGATTGCTAAGTTTGGCTGCAAGAAGCAAGCTGATGCTGCTATCCAAAAAGCAACCATGGAAGCGCTCAGCACCATGGGAAAATAAGAAAAGATTTATACAAAAGATATTAATAAAAGCGGGTAGATTTGATTCTGCCCGCTTTTTATTTCTATAGTGAGATGATTTTGGTTTACTCGAAGTCTACTACTGTGATGCCTGCTCCTCCGAATTGAACATGCTCGTCGCGGTAACTTTTCACTTCCTTGACAGAGTTGAGGTATTGGCGGATGAGTTGTTTGAGGATGCCAGTGCCAGTGCCGTGGAGTATTCTCACGCGTGATTGGCTAAACTGAATAGCATCGTCAATGAAGTAGGTGATGGCTTGAACGGCTTCGTCGCCACGCATGCCACGCACATCGATGTCGGGCTTGAAATTGAGTTGGCGTGCACGCATTTCGTTGGAAGTGGCATTGCTGATAGATGCCGTTTCTTTTGGTTTGGTCACCTGCTTGAGCGTGCGCTCGAGTTTGGTCAATTCCACGCGAGTCTTCAAATTGCCAAAAGCCACGATGGCAAATTTACCTTCTATGCTCATGATGTTGCCCACGGTTGTTGACCCCTTCATTACCACATTGTCGCCCACTTCAAGTTGCAGTTCTGCAGATTTCGCTATCTTTTCAGGCTTCTTCTGTCCTTTTTGCTTGTGGGGCTTCTTAGGCATCAGTCGCTTGATTTGGTCAGGCATAGTGCCATCCTCTTGTTGAAGTCGGCGTTTGAAATCGTCGAGTTGCTGGCGTACTTGGCGAGTTTTCTCCTTCTCAGCTTGCATCTCCTTGATTTCGCGTATGGTTTGCTCAATCTGAGCGTTACTCTTCTTCAGAATTTCTTGTGCCTCGTTTTTCGCCTCCTTGATGATAAGTTTGTGCTCGGTAGCGATTTTTTCGAGTCGCTCATCGTATTCAGCCACGATGCCGTTTAGGCGTTTTTCCTTTTGGTGGATTTCGTAGCGCTTGTTTTCCCAGTATTTGCGGTCGCGCACAATGTCGAGCAGGTACTTGTCCATGTTGATATAGTCGCTACCCACCAAATCGCTGGCTTTTTCAATAACATCTTGAGGAAGACCGATTTTTCGGGCAATCTCAATAGCGAACGAACTGCCAGGGTAGCCAATAGACAATTGGAAGGGCGGTTGCATACGCTGGCGGTCGTAGAGCATAGCGCCATTCACGAGTCCAGGAGTGTCGTCTGCAAAATGCTTCAGGTTTTGGTAGTGAGTGGTGATGACACCCATCATGCGCTTTTGGTTCAGTTGCTCGAGTATGGCCTGTGCAATGGCTGCACCGATTTGAGGCTCGGTGCCACTGCCGAACTCGTCGATAAGAATCAGCGTTTCCTTTCCGCCTCGCCCGAGGAACGTTTTCATGTTCTGGAGATGCGAACTGTAGGTACTCAAATCGTCTTCAATCGACTGCTGGTCGCCGATGTCGACAAACACACTTTTGAAAATGCCCATGTGGGAATTGCTATAGAGTGTGGGGAGGATACCACATTGCATCATGTACTGCACCACGCCCACTGTTTTGAGGCAAACCGACTTGCCACCGGCGTTCGGTCCGGAAATGATGAGAATGCGATTCTCTTTCGTGAGCTGTATGTTGAGCGGCACCACTTCCTTGCCGTGCTCACGGAGCGAAATGAACAGGGCAGGGTGCTGTGCGTGATACCATTCGATGAGCGGTTTCTGCTCAAGATGAGGCATGTGGGCATCGACTTCTTGTGCGAAACATGCTTTGGCGCGGATGAAGTCGAATTTGCCCAATGTGCTGTAGGTGGCGAGCAGGTCGGGAATGTGTGGGCGGATGAGATCGGAAACCTCGGTGAGGATTCTGACGATTTCGCGTTTGATTTCACCTTCTGTTTCGCGGATGCGGTTGTTGGCCTCCACGATTTCTTCGGGCTCAATGAAGACGGTTTTGCCGGATGCTGATTCGTCGTGGACGATACCTTTCACTTTGCGCTTGTGCATCGGTGCTACAGGGAGCACAAGGCGACCATCGCGAACCGATGGGGCTGTATCGCCATCAAAAATGCCTGATTGGCGACCTTGTGCTATCACGCGCCGCATAATGCCATTGATACTGGCAGTGGTGGAAGCGATAGTGCTGCGCAAATCACGCAAAAGTGGTGAAGCGTTGTCTTTCACATTTCCAAACTTGTCGAGAATGCGGTTGGCTTCACCCACGATTTCAGGGAAGGAAAGCATCCCTTCTGTGAGTTTCTTCAGTTGAGGGTATGGTGTGTTGCCGTCCTCGTCGAGGCGGAAAAACTTGATGATGTCGCTGATGGTGTTGAGCGAGCGTTGCAAGTTGAACAGATTCTCGGCAGATATGTATGAACCAGGTGTGCTAATCGTTTTCAGAGGTACACGAAGGTCGAAGAAATAGTTGAGAGGAAATTCCTGCTTTGATTGTAGAATCGCAAGAAATTCGTTGGTTTGGCAGAGCCAAGTTTTTACTTCATCGAATCGTGACGAAAACTGCATTTTCTGGCAATAGGTCACGCCAAGTGTGCTGATGCAGCGCTTTTCCACCTCGTGGCGCACGACATCAAAACCTATTCTCGTTTCAAAATTAGCAGGATATATCATTTCACGGCAAAATTACAACGAAATTCCAAACCCACCAAATCTCATGATAGATAACGTGCGGGCTGCTTGCCTTTGGCAGAACTCTCCAAGTCTTGTTTGGGATGGAGGCATGTGGAAAAAATAGTACTTCAGCGACTCGCTGAAAACTGGACTTGGGATGGCTTGGTGAAAAATGGGGCTTGGGGATGGGGCGGTGATGCGGAGGACTTTTGCCGTTTTAGTTTTCGGTTGGTTTAGGGGTGGGGAGCTGGGATGCCCATTTTGCGAAGAAAGCTTCGATGGCATTGTAGGCGGTACGCTGAGCTTGGGTGCCACTGTGGGTGTACCACACGGAGTTGGGGCGTTCGCCGCTTTCGTATTCTTGGTAGATTCTGTAGCGAGTGGCTCCTGGTTCCTGTTGCTCGGCTTTGTCGCTGCCACTGAGCTGCCAAACCTTAATATCTTTAAGAAGCGCTTCAAGTGTTTCGACATCAGCTTCTGTGGCAGTGAACGTTTGCTCAATTTCGTCGGCGAAACGGCTATCGATATTGAAATGTGCTACAACCTCGATTTTTCCATTCTCGTTGATGAGTTCGCAATAGTCTTTGCCTCCACCAGCAGGTGAAGACTTGGAATAACTACAGTATATGAGACGGCCAGTGGGCTCGCTCAAAACATTTGCATTTGTGCTGGATTCGGGTTGTGGCATAGGGATTTGCTTTTTTCCTGGAGGGGTAGGCTGTGCTGTACATACTGAAACGAAGAATAATGCAGCCAACAAAGAAAATAATATTTTAGGGATACTATTCATAATATTGTTATAGTTTATTGTTTATAATGACAAAAATACAAAAACTTTTTTATATGTATGAAAAAAATCACTAACTTTGAAAAATAAAAAATTACAAAATCAAAAATCAAAATTCAACAATTTAGATGAACACTAAGATTTTATCAGTTTTGTGCCTTGCGGCTATGGCAGTGCCTTCATGGGCTGCAACGCCAAAAGCAAAGGTGCAGACTAATGACGACGTGATACTTCATGCTTGGAGCTGGAGTTTCAACACTATTCGAGAGAATATGAAAAATATCGCTGATGCAGGTTATACCA
>JAKSMA010000072.1 GCA_024400895.1 Muribaculaceae bacterium
CCATGGCAAGGTGGGCTATGTGCGCGCCGACATGGCAGAGTGGGACGGCATGGACACCTTCTAAACGTTTGATGTGATTATCCCAATGGACTTGGGATTTTTGAATGTCTATTCTGGGGGGCTTTGATGCCCTCCGGAATTTTTTTTGCATCATTTTTCGAGAGTGGCGAGGAGAAAGGTGTGGTGGCAAAAAGATAGGAGAGTTGGGCGAATTTGGTGTTTTTTTGAGGGTGAAAAGTATGTTTAACAACATAAATGCGCAAAAAATGCGTCATTTTGATTTGTTTTTCAAAAAAACATATTATATTTGCGACAAAGAAAAAAACAAAAAGAATTAATACGATGGAGAGAATCGATAATCTTGACAAAAAGATTCTTCAAATAATTATGAAAAATGCGCGTATCCCTTCAAAGGATGTGGCGCAAGAATGTGGCGTGTCGCGCGCGGCTGTGCATCAGCGCATCCAGCGTATGGTGGATTTGAATGTGATTACAGGCTCGGGTTATCATGTTGATCCAAAAACACTTGGCTACACCACCTGCACCTATATCGGAATTAAACTTGAGCGTGGCTCAATGTATCGCACCGTGGTGCCTGAATTGGAAAAGATTCCTGAAATTGTGGAATGCCACTTCACCACTGGTCCTTATACCATGCTTGTGAAACTCTATGCCCGCGACAATCAGCACTTGATGGAATTGCTCAACGACAAGATTCAGCACATCGCAGGCGTTACTGCCACCGAAACGCTCATCTCGCTTGAAGAGAGCATGAGCCGTGAAATTCCGGTGTTTCACAACATCTAATTGAACAGACATAAGCAAGTAATATAACGAGGAAATGGGTGTGTCCCTCACCAACAAGGGCCACACCCATTTCTGCATTTTTTTAGTGTGCAACAATTTTTTTTGTGGTTTTGCGTTATAGAGTTAAGAATATGTGCGCCTGCGTGCGGATTGCGTGCGCGTGTGCGTTGTGTGAATGATGCGCCGGTGTGTGGCGCGGCATAAATTTTTATGACTATGATAAAGAAAACTTTCTCTCTATTGATAGCGGCTTTGGCTTTCGCTTGTGCGTCGGCCTCAAATTGGCAGGTGCTGCCTTCGTTCCTCGGGTCGAAAATCCAAAATGTGGTGGATGCAGGCGATAAGGTGTATTATCTGGCCAGCGGTTGCCTGTACTGCTTCGACAAGGATACGAAGGAAAATGAGAGTTTGAATCGTGCTAACTATCTGAATGATGTGGTAATTAGCAATATCTATTACAACGACTATCGTGGCTATCTGATGGTGGTGTACGACAATTCAAATATCGACATTATCACCGACGATGGCGACATTATCAATATGCCTGATGTGAAGGCTGCTTCGCTCACGATGTCGAAGGCTATCAACGATGTGAACTTCACAGCAAAGGGACGTGCGTATTTGGCTACCGACTTCGGCTATGTGGTGATTAACGACAATAAGTGGGAAGTGCTTGAGTCGCACATCTTCGGTCAAAAGGTGAATTCCGTGGCGGAGATGGGTAGCTATCTGCTCCTGAGTCAAGGCGCTGAAATTCACTATGGTCTTGTGGGTAAGCACTACGAAACTATCGGGTCGATGCCGTTGGCAAAGGGCTCGCTCCACAACGATAGCGGCCGTTTGCGTGCGCTCACCGACAAGAAGTTGCTCGTATGCACCGGTTGGACCTTCACTGGCGATGTGCAAGTGGATGAGGCGGGCGAAATGATGATTAACAACTCGGAAAGTCAGCCTTACTTTACCAATAATGTGCAGTCCACCCCAAAAGGATTTTTGCTCAACTGTATCAACAACGACTGCTATCTGACGCTCGATGCCACAGGTGCTAATTTCGCAAAAGTGGACGGTGGCAAGCAGATGTATAGCGCCTATAAGGGCGGCGACGGCACGCTTTGGGCTGTGGGTGAGAACGGTCTGCATAAGGCCACAGAATCCACCTACTACAAGCCAGCGGCTCTGTCGTTTGAAACTCCGTTCTATCTCGTTTACAACGATGCTCAACGCTTGCTCTATGTGACCAGTACGGGCTCTAACTCGTTTATCAACGACCAATACTTGCCGGTGGGTGTGAACACTTTCGACGGCATGACCGTGAAGGATGTGACCCCTACTCCAACCATTGAAAACGGCGGTAGCTATTACCCTGTGTTCTCTACAAGCGAAGAAAACACATACTTTATGGGCAACTGGTGGAACGGCATTCAGAAGGTGACCGACGGCAAGGTGGTGAACACCTACAACTGGGAAAATTCGCCAATGGAACATGCCCTTTCGGGCTACTACTGTCATCCAACGCTGGCGATGGACAAGGGTGGAAACCTTTGGGCAGCAGAGTCGAGTGCGCCTATTGGCAAGAACTTCTTCGTGCTTCCAAAGGCTAAACAGGCGCAAAAGACCGTGACAGAAAGCGACTGGATTGTGGTGAATGTGCCTGAGGCAAAAGCCACCAAGCGCTCTGCACTCACTACATTGACCCATAGCAATGTGAAGATTTTCTCGCATGGTGATTTCGGCGGCTCGCTCTTCTTTATCAACGACGGCGGCACACCATCGGCAAAGCCATCGACCAAGGCTTATTCTTCAGGCTCGCTCTACGACCAGGACGGCAATGTGATTAACTGGAACTACATCTATACGCTTACTGAAGACCTCAATGGTGCAGTGTGGATGGGCACCAATGAAGGTGTGCTCACATTCAATCCCAACGAAGCGTTCTCGGGTAACTTCCGCCTCAACCACATTAAAGTGCCTCGCAACGATGGCACCAACCTGGCCGACTATTTGCTCAATGGCATAGGGGTGACCCATGTGGCTGTGGATGCTGCCAACCGCAAGTGGATTGCCACCAATGGCTCTGGTTTGTTCCTTGTGAGCGCCGACGGCACCAATGTGATTTCTCACTTCAATACAGAAAACAGCCCGCTGCTGAGCGATGTTGTTTACCGCGTGTGCTGTGATCCATATTCAAATGCAGTGTATGTGACCACCAGCAATGGTATGATGGTGTATCGCACCAACAGCACTCCAGCCGAAAACAGTTACAGCAATGTGTATGCATATCCAAACCCAGTGCGCCCCGATTACTACGGACTGATCACAATCAGTGGCCTGATGGACAACACGCTGGTGAAGATTGCCGACGCCAGCGGAAACGTTGTGAAGCAATTAAAGAGCACAGGTGGTGCTTGCACATGGGACGGCACCGTTGATGGCGCTGAGCGCGTTCGCAGTGGCGTCTACTTTGTATATGTGTCGCAAGCCGACGGCTCTGAAGCCGCCGTGACCAAAATCCTCATCGTCCGCTAATCCGGGTTTTCTGGGGGAGAGCGGATTTTCCGGAATTACTGGATTTTCTGGATTTTCCGGAATTTTGGTGGCATGCATAAGAAATACGAGAGCACAGATTTTCGGGTCTGTGTTCTTTTTTTTGTTGGGGAGAGGTGTGGGGGAGTATTAGATGAGTGTTAGCTCGAAATCTTTGATGAAGGTGGCGAATTCTGGACGGCGTGAGAGAATGTCGTTCACGATTTCGCGTTCAGTCATGATGGTTGGTGTTTTGATGGTCTTGTCGAGTACCACTTCAATGGTGATAGTGTTGTTCTGGAGTTGGTTTCTTAGATAGTAGAGGATGTCGGTGAGTTTGTTGTTGATGAAGCCCGCTTCGCCTTCGTTGGCCGACATCATTTTGTAGTGTGCATCGCTGATGAGCGTAGGCACGGCGCGTCGCATCGCATTGGTTACGATGATGTCCTGAGGGTGTGCATCAGGATATGCGTTCCATGCTTTTGCAAATTCTTCTGGGTCGATAGGCTTGTTCTTTGTGAAAGTGGGAGCTTGCGGAGTTTTTGTGGTTGCCGCTTTTTCTGCTGCCACTTCAGCCGCGAGTTTTTTGTTGTTGATGTAGATGCGAGGCATCTTGCTTTGTGTGGGCTGTCGCTGAGGCTGCGCTGTGGGGCGAGGTGGCATCATGTGCCCCGGTGTGTAGGTTTGCACCGGGGATGATGTTATGGGAGAGGGTGCGACTTGTGCAGCAGCGCTTGCGGCGGGCGCTTGTGGCGCTTGGGCCTGAGGAGCAGGCGCTGGTGCAGATTGCGCGGGCTGTTGTGCTGCTGTGGCTGGTGCTGCTTGCATCTTCTTTACGGGAGGCTGGTCGCCGCCGGCTGGAGGCATTGGGCCTGTGAGCAACTGACAAATCTTGATGAGCGTGAGTTCAACCAAGAATTGCTTATTGCTGGCGTCGCGATAGTTCAAGTCGCAGAAATTGCAGAGGTCCATCACGCGATAGAAGTAGGCAGGGGCGAATTTCTGTGCCTGACTCACAAACTTCTGTGCGATTTCATCGTTCATTTCCAGCAGCACCACGGTTTGCGGATTGCTTGCCACCATCAGGTCGCGGAAATGTTGCGCCAGACCATTGATGAAGAACTGCGAGTCGAAGCCATGTTCGCGAATTTCCTTGTAGATGAGCAATGCCGAAGGTATGTCGCTCTTCAGGAAAGCCTCGTCGAGTCGGAAATAGTAGTCATGGTCGAGCACGTTGAGGTTTTCAATAGCACGCTGATAGGTGATGTTGCCCTCGCACGAAGCCGACACCTGGTCGAAGATAGAAAGGGCGTCGCGCATGGCGCCATCGGCCTTTTGGGCTATGACGTTGAGCGCTGCAGTTTCCGCCGTCACGCCACGGTCGTTGCAGATATATTTCAGTTGCTCCACGATATCGGGCACCTTGATGCGCGCGAAGTCGTAGATTTGGCAACGCGAAAGAATCGTGGGAATAATCTTTTGCTTTTCGGTGGTAGCCAAAATGAAAATCGCATATTCGGGTGGTTCCTCAAGCGTTTTCAGGAAGGCGTTGAATGCGGCAGTGGTGAGCATGTGCACCTCATCGATGATGAACACGCGGTACTTACCCACTTGAGGTGGGATGCGCACTTGGTCCACGATGGTGCGGATGTCGTCCACAGAGTTGTTGCTGGCGGCATCGAGCTCGATGATGTTGTAGGAGCGTTGCTCGTTAAACGCCTTGCACGATTCACATTCGTTGCAGGGCTCGCCATCGGCTGTGAGGTGCTCACAGTTGATAGCCTTCGCAAAAATGCGGGCGCAAGTGGTTTTACCCACACCGCGTGGACCACAGAACAAATAGGCATGCGCCAATTTGTTGCTACCGATGGCGGTCTTCAGCGTATGGGTGAGCGATTGCTGGCCTACCACCGTCGCAAAACTCGCGGGGCGGTATTTTCTTGCCGAAACAATGTAGTTTTCACTCATGGGTTGATGATTTCAATAGTTTTCTTTACAAAGGTACTAAAAAAACTGATTTTTGTTTATCTTTGTGCATAAATTATTTCTACTATGAAGCGACTTTGCATTTATATCCTTTCTTGGCTATTTTGCCTGACGGCAAGCGCTGCCGATTTTTGTGGCGAATGGAGCGGTAATTTGAGTGTTGGTGCTATGAGTTTGAAACTTGTGTTGCACATCGACAAACAGGGCGAAGCTTATGCTTGCACGCTCGACAGCCCCATGCAAGGAGCCACAGGCATTCCGTGCACGGCATCGGCGCAGGACGACAAAATTGCAGTGGGAGTGCCATCTATCGGCGCCATGTTTAAAGGCGCCCTCAATGCCGACGCTACAGAGATGACTGGCGAATTCACGCAGATGGGACAATCCTTCCCGCTTACATTCAAACGCGTGGTGAAAGTGGCAGAGGCCCCGAAACCATATAAGCAAACAGAAGTGGTGGTAGATGCTGGCGGTGGTGTGAAATTGGCAGGGACACTCACCACACCTTCCGGCAAGGGACCGTTTCCTGCTGTCGTGCTGATTACTGGCAGTGGCGCTCAAGACCGCGACGAGACCATCGGCGACCACAAGCCTTTTGCCATCATTTCCGACAGCCTTACGCGCCGCGGAATAGCCGTGTTGCGCTGCGACGACCGCGGTGTGGGGCGCTCAAGTGTGGCATCTGGCTACGAGACCACAGCCGACTTTGCCTCCGATGCAATGGCTATGCTCCGAGCCCTCAAGGGCTACGAAGGTATTGACTCCACCCGTGTGGGATATATTGGCCATAGTGAAGGCGGATTGATTGCCATCATCAACGCCACAAAGGGTGCTCGCTTCATCGTCACGCTCGCAGCACCAGGCGTGAAGGGTAGGGATTTGTTGATGAAGCAGAACGGAAAGGTGGCAAAAATTGTCGACCCAAATGGTTGGAAAGAAGAAACAAAAGAGATGCTGAGCGCTGTGTATGATGCCGTGGAAACGGAAGAGAGCGTGACAATGCTGACCACGAAGTTGAAAGCGCTTATGGCGGAAATGCCGATAGGTGCGCGAAACGCCCAGATTGCGGCACTCACCTCGCCATGGTATCGCTACTTCATAAAATACGACCCCACCGACGCACTCAAAGCGCTCGGTAAGGCGAAGAATGTGGCAATGATGGCGCTGAATGGCGAACTTGATGCACAAGTGGATGCCGAGCAGAATCTCTCTGCCATCAAGAAATATGTGCCACAGGCGCAAATCCATCGCTACCCATCGCTCAACCATTTCTTCCAACCATGCGAAAGCATGGCCAAAAGTATCGACTATGTAGGCAACCCCGTAGCCATTTCACCCGAAGTGATTTCCGACATCATCACCTTTATCCACTCCGTAAAATAACCCGTCCCCGCAAAAAAAACTTGCATTTTATCGGAGTTTGGGGTGGTAAAAACCTGTATTTTATCGGAGTTTGTGAGTTAAAAATGTGTACTTTATCGGAGTTTAGTGCCCGAAAAGTTTGTATTTTATCGGAATTTGATTACTTTTGTACTCAGTAAATGAAACAATTATGGTTGATGAGAAGATAATATTGCAAGTTCTGTCGGAACAACAAGAGGAAATCAAGAACTATAAACTACAAAAATGGGTGGCTCGCAAGGAGGAATCTTTGTTTGAATTCGACAGTTCTCAAGCTCAGGTTGTGATAGGGGTGAGGCGTAGTGGCAAGTCAACGCTGTGTCATAAAGTGCTAAAAGAGCGCGGAGTGCGATATGCTTATGTTAATCTTGATGATGATCGGTTAGTAAATGTGCAAACAGAAGATTTAAACACGGTCTTGTCGTGTGTTTATCAGTTGTATGGGACGGATATTCCTTATCTGTTTCTTGATGAAATACAAGATGTGGATGGTTGGTATCTGTTTGTCAATCGCTTGTTGCGCACCGATTTGCACATTTTTGTCACTGGTAGTAATGCCAAGTTGCTTAGTGGCGAATTGGCAACACATCTTACTGGGCGTTACAACGAAATTCGTCTTTATCCATTTTCGTTTGCTGAATATTGCTCATTCCATAAGGTCGACATCAATGGCCTAACCACAAAAGCAGATGCCGAAAGAAAGGCTGCTTTTATGGATTATATAAACAACGGAGGCTTTCCTGAAATGCAAAATATGCGCAACAAGCGAGGATATGTTGAAAGCCTGATTGAGGCCGTGCTGCTAAAGGATATCCAAAGACGTTTTAAAATTCGCAATGTAGAATCTTTGCGAAAGATAGCCCATCACCTGATTAGCAACTCTTGCCAGATTGTAAATTATGAGGGGATGGTCGGCACATTTGGCCTTACAGACAAAACCTTGCAGAAGTATGTCTCGTATTTGCAACAGGCTTTTCTCGTACAGTTGCTCACCAAACATTCCTTTAAAAGTAAAGAACGCGTGCGAGGCTCCAAGGCCTATGTTATAGATTCTGGTTTGCTGAATAATCGGGGGAATTCTATGGCAGCAGAAAATATCGGATGGCGATTGGAGAATGTTGTATATATTGAACTGCTGAGGCGCTGTGCCAATGAATTCATGGATGTCTATTATTACAAGCCTCGTGCAAGCAAAAAGGAAGTTGATTTCGTAGTCTGCGACAAAAATAAAGCTTACCAACTGATACAAGTTGCTTATGACATAGCCGCAGAAAAGACTTATAAACGCGAAATATCGTCTCTTGTGGCCGCATCATCGGTGTTAAACGGCGACAATCTTTTGTTGATAGCGTTAGCGGAGAGTCGTGATGTTGAGTTCGCCGGTAAGACCATTCATATCAAATCTATTTATGATTGGCTACTAAACCCAGAAAGTTCATTGATACAATGACAGAGTGAAAACCTAAATGATTTTTGGGGGGATATGAAATAGGAATCGGGGCATTTGTGCAAATGTCCCGATTCTGTGTGTATAGGGTTTGTGTTATTGTTCGTTATTTGAATCGCCAGGTGATGGTGCCGTCACCGTTGGTGGTGCGGTTGGTTGGCACAGAGAAGCGACTCTTGAGCGATTCTCGTTCGCAATATGCGCGCACTTCTTGATGCTTCCATGCCTCGCCTGTGCCGCTTACGGCTTTTGCCGAAATCACATTACCACGAGGATTGACGGTCACTTTCACCGTTACAGAGCCTTCATAGCGGCTGTGTGGACGTCCCCAGTATGACCCGGTGTAACCTACGAGCCCAGAGCCGATGGTGCCATGACCTTCCACATCGCCAGTAGAAGAGCCGCCGTCGGGAGTGCCTTGGGTCTTGCCGCTACCGGTGCCTTTGCCAAACGCATTTTTCATACGCTTGTCGGTTTCCGATTCTTGCGAAGCGGCACCTTGGCTACGCTGGTTGGCCGCTTTTGCATCTGGCTTTGGATTCGGTTTCGAAGAACCGGTCTGCTTCTTTGGCTCGTCTTTTTTCTCCTCCTTCACCTTCACTTTCATTGGCGAAGGCTTGTCGGTGGTGATATTCTTTGGTGGTTCTGGAGCCACCTTGCCAGCGTTTTGCAACTCATCGCCCTCTGGTTGGTCGTTCGTTTCCGTGTTTTCGGAAGTTTGAGGCTCGTTTTGGTCGTTAGAGTCGCTTTCTGTTGGCTCGGGAGTATCACCAAGTTTTGCGAGCATTTCGCCACCAGGATCTTCCATCATTGTGACATAGGGGTGCTCTTGTGGCGGAACTTCCACGCCCGGGAGGACATAGTAGAACATAAAGAGCAGCACAGCCAATGTGATGATGGCAGTGATGACGGCGCTTATTATTTTATTTTTTCTCTCGTTCATTGATTGGGTTCTGTGGCAGCTGGAGCCTCGGTGGCGGCTGCTGGTTGCGTTTGCGTTTCGTCTTGAACGGGGGCTTCGCCTTCGGCTGTAGTGGACGATGGCTTGGTGGCAAGCACCACTTTAAGGCCCACTTTTGCACCCATGTCAAGGATTTCAACGATTTTTCCGTAGGAAACGGCCTCATCGGCGTGGAGTGCCACAAACTGGTGCTCTCCATCGCTGCCGTTCTTCACGCTTTGCATAAAACCCTGAAGCTGTGTAGCGTCGACAGGGCGTGCGGTGCCTTCGTTAAGCGAATCAGCCTCAGTCACCCACACTTGTTGCAGGCTGTCGATGTAGATTCGGCTCGATGGCTTCAGCTGTGTGGTTTGGCTGCTTTGTGGCAGATTCACTTCAAGTGCCGACGGAAACACGAATGTCGACGTCACCATGAAGAAAATCAGAAGCAGGAACACCACGTCGGTCATCGACGACATGCTGAACGCACTTTGAGTTTCGTGTTGTCGTTTTAATGCCATTTTCTCTGATGCTTAGCGTTTATTTTGCGGGTTCGTTGAGCAAGTCCATGAATTCCATGGTGCTGTTTTCGAGTTTGTTCATCACCTTCTTCACACGGCTTGAAAGGAAGTTGTAGGCAAACATAGCGATAATACCCACAATCAAACCAGCCACAGTGGTGACGAGCGCTTCGTAGATACCTTGAGAAAGCACGGTGACATTAGCGCTTGAGCCAGCACCGGCAAGTGCCATGAAGGCTTGAACCATACCAGTAACGGTGCCCAAGAATCCAATCATTGGAGCGCCAGCTGCG